>DASWSO010000035.1:0-3774 GCA_036402635.1 Xanthobacteraceae bacterium | reverse complement strand
AGGGCGTTCGCGCCATCTACGAGCAGAACTATCAGGATGCGGTTGCGGCCGACGCGGTCGGTTCGCCGGTTTACGTGCGCGACGGCGAGGCGTTCTGGGGCCAGGACCGGCTCGACCTGTTCGAGGATGCAGTGAAATCCGGACGCGCCGGCTATCGCTCCGACGGGGCCTGACCGCCCGGAGGCGCCGCCATGACCGACCTCGCCGACCTCTATCCCGGGTTCGAATCCCGCTGGATCGGCACGTCGATTGGCCGGATGTTCGCCCGCTCCGGCGGCAGCGGGCCGCCGCTGTTGCTGCTGCACGGCTACGCGCAGACCAACGTGATGTGGCATCGCGTGGTACCGGCGCTTGCCGAGCATTTCACCGTCGTCGTGCCCGATCTACCCGGCTACGGCTGGTCGGTCGCGCCGAAGGCGAGCGACGACCATGAGCCCTACAGCAAGCGCGGCATGGCGGCCGTGATGGTCGAGCTGATGGAAGAACTCGGCTTCGTCCGTTTCGGGCTTGCCGGCCACGACCGGGGCGGTCGCGTCGCCTATCGGCTGGCGTTGGATCATCCTGGCCGGGTCGAACGGCTGGCCACGCTCGACATCATCCCGACCTACGACATGTGGCACGGGATGGACCACACGTTCGCGATGAAGGTCTGGCACTGGCTGTTCCTGGCGCAGCCGGCGCCGCTGCCGGAGACGCTGATCGGCAAAGCGCCGCTGGAATATTGGAATCTGAAGTCCGCCAGCTGGACCAAGGCCAAGAGTCTGGCCTGCTTCGACCCGCGTGCGCTCGCGCACTATCACGCGTTCTTCCAGGATCCGAGCCGTATCCACGCCACCTGCGAGGACTACCGGGCCGGCGCCACCAGCGACCTCGCCCACGACGAAGCGGACCGCGCCGCCGGCAACAAGATCGGTTCTCCCACGCTCGTGCTCTGGGGCTCCGCCGGCATTCCGAACGAGACCGCCTCACCGCTGGCAACATGGCGCCAATGGGCGAACGACGTGCGCGGAGAGGCTATCGATTCCGGGCACTTCCTGTGCGAGGAGAATCCCGACGCGACCGCAGCAGCGCTGCTCGCCTTCTTCGCCGGACCATAACGATGAGCACGATTGACCGTCAGGCCGCCTATTCGGGGACCAAGGACGTGGCGGCGCCGCTGCGCTTCGACGGGGCCCGGTTGGAAGCGTATCTCGCCGCCCACGCGCCGGGCTTTTCCGGGCCGCTGACGGTGCAGCAGTTCAAGGGTGGGCAGTCGAACCCGACCTATCTGCTGACCACGCCGGACCGGCGCTACGTGCTGCGCCGCAAGCCGCCCGGCAAGCTGTTGCCGTCCGCGCACGCCGTCGACCGCGAGTTCCGCGTCATCAGCGCGCTGCATGCGCAAGGCTTTCCGGTCGCCGAGCCGATCCTCTATTGCGCCGACGAGAGCGTGGTCGGCACCGCGTTCTATGTGATGGGGTTCGTCGACGGCCGCGTGTTCTGGAACCCCGACATGGAGAGCTCCAATCCGGCCGAACGCGCCGCAGTCTACGACCAGATGAACGCCACCATGGCGCGGCTGCATGGCTTCGATCCGGCGCAGATCGGGCTCGGCGATTTCGGCCGCGGCGAGAACTACGTCAAGCGGCAGGTGGAGCGCTGGTCGAAGCAGTACCGCGCTTCGGAGACCGAGCACATCGACGACATGGAGGCGCTGATCGAGTGGTTGCCTGAACACCTGCCGCCGAGCGGCCCGGTGCGGCTGGTCCACGGAGACTATCGCCTCGACAATGTCATCCTGGCGCCGGGCTCGCCGAAAGTGCTGGCGGTGCTGGATTGGGAGCTCTCCACGCTCGGCGATCCGCTGGCGGATTTCACCTACCACCTGATGCAGTGGTACATGCCGACGTCGGACGGCACCGCCGGCACCGCCACGCTGGTCGGCGCTGACCTCGACGCGCTCGGGATTCCCTCGCTAGCGGATTACGTCGACAGCTACGTGGCGCGCACCGGCCTCGACCCGCGGCCATATCTGCCGGTTTATCTCGCCTACAATTTCTTCCGCATCGCCGCGATCCTGCAGGGGATTGTGGGCCGCGTGCGGGACGGCACCGCCACCAACGAGAATGCGCCGTCACGGGCGCTGATGGTGCGGCCTCTGGCGGCGGTGGGCCGCCGCTTCGCCCGCGAGGCCGGCGCCGCTTGATCTGGTCGGCGCGTCGGGACAGAGACGTTACGATCGTCCCAAGCGGTTGCGGGTGCCTTTGATGAGGCGGAGCGCGACCCCGCGGGCGTGCTCCAACGCCAGCGCGAGCGTGAACCCGAGCCGCGTGTCTGGGCCGGCGGCGATCAGGCGGTCGGAGATCGTAAGCCGCTCGCGCCAGAGCCGGTCGATCATCGGGTGGTCCGCGGTGGCGCAGGAATCCACCTGCCGCAGATCCTCCGCCAGCAGGCGGTGCGTCATGTCGATGGTCAACTGCACGCCCGGCGATGCCGCGGATTGCGTCTCGTCATAGGCGATCTTCCAGAACCAGGCGGTGTCGCGGCTGCGCAGCGTGATCGCCGCCGCCACTGGCTGATCGGCGACCATAAGACGATCGATCCGCGCCTGACCGGCGGCGGCGAGGCCGGACAGCGCCTCGCGCATGAACTGCCGCGTGGCGGCGTCCTGCTGGGCGGCAGTGCCGGCGCGGCCCTTCCAGCCGCGCGCCTCCAACGCCATGAAGTCGGCAAGGGCAAGGGGGAGTTCGATCGCGGTGGCGGCCGCCCGCAGGCTCACCGGCCCGCGCTGCAGCAGCTTGCGGCGTTGCCGCGCCAAGTCCTTGCGCTTCTTCTTGCTCAGGCCGGCGCCGATATAGCCGGCGCGCGCCGCATCGGCCGGCGCGAGTAGTGCCCGCTGATGCCGGCCCGCGCCTGCGACGCGGCCGCCGCGTTCCGCCAGCGTCGTCGTCAGGGCCTGCGTGAAGGCACCATGTTCCGGGAGGAACGGCAGCAGCGCGAGCGGCGGCATACCGGGCTCGCGCTGCAGGAAATCGAGCCAGGCGGCTATCGCGGTCGCCGCTTCGTCGCGATCGACCAGTGGCGTGCCGAGCGGCGCATAGGGGTGGGTCCAGCCGAGAAAAAGCGGCAGGCCGATGCCGTAGCGGGCCGGTTCGACGCGTCCAGGGAAGAAACCGAGCAGCCGGATCGGCTGCTGCAGCGACCACACCAACACCGCGCCGATCTCGCGTCCGAACACCCGGGCCGCCGGTATCGCGAACCCGGGCTCATAGAAGACGTTGGGCTCGAGCGCGCGCCCGGCGAGATCGTCCCAAGGCGCGCGCAACGCCGCCCAGGCGAGCGAATCGCGCCATTCCACCCGGATCGGCATCCCGGCCGGGGCCGAGGATACGGCGTCGGCAGCGTCGTGCCGCGGCAGCGTGGCCGCAGGCGAATCGGCAGCGAAAAGGTGTGGCACGGGGTAGGCCATGACGGCTCGTGGGCTCGCGTAGGTGCGGCACTTGATTCAAGATCCGCGCCGCCGCGTTGTGCCGCGATGGCACAGCGGCCATCTCATCCCGCAGCTTGCGGCTTGCGGCGCCAGATGAAGACGTGCAGCCCCAGTCGCCGCTTCGTCACCACGAACAGCAGGATCGACTCCACCACCAGGGCGGTGGCGGTGGAGACCGCGGCGCCGAGGCCGCCCCAGTGCGGGATCAGCAGCAGGCAGCCGAGCAGGTTGAGCAGGAACGACCCGGCATAGACCATGGCACAGAGATTCTGCTGGCCCAGCATGTTGAGCAGCCGCTCCACCGG
>DASWSO010000034.1:0-3575 GCA_036402635.1 Xanthobacteraceae bacterium | reverse complement strand
CAAGCTCGCGCCGAACGAAATCCAGACCGGGTTCTTCAACGGGCAGCCGTTCACCGCTTCGACCCCTTCCAACATCAAGTTCACCATGCTGTTCAAACCGGACGGCAAGGTCACGCGCGAGCCGCAGGGCAAGGCGGGCGTGAAGGGGGACGGCACCTGGAAGCTCTCCAAGGACGGCTTCTGCACCACCTGGAAGGGCAGCAAGGCGAGCTGCTTCACGCTGGTGCCGGCGGGCGACAACAAGTGGTCCGTGGTGAAGGGCGCGCAGACCGTCGCCACCTGGAGCAAATAGCCGGCCGCGGATCAGCCGGCGTGAGCGGACAGGTCCAGGATGCTCGGCTGCTCACCGGACAGGGGGTTCTGCGGGTCCCACTGGTAGTCCAGCGTGGCGAAGCGCATGGCGCGCGCGTCGAGCATCAGCAGCCGCCCGACCAGCCCCTCGCCGAACCCGACGATCTCGCGGATCACCTCCAGCGCCATCAGCGATCCCAGCACGCCGGTGAGCGCGCCGAGAATGCCGGCCTCGGCGCAGGCCGGCACCGTGCCGGGCGGCGGCGGCTCCGGGAAGAGGCAGCGGTAAGTGGGGTTCGGCTTGCCGGCCGAGGTGCGCTCGTGCGCGCGGAGCGTCGTCAGGGTGCCGTCGAACGCGCCGACCGCCGCCGTCACCAGCGGCTTGCGCGCGAAGTAGCACGCATCGGCGACGAGATAGCGCGTCTCGAAATTGTCTGAGCCGTCGGCGACCAGATCGTAGGCGCCGATCAGATCCATCGCGTTGGCGGCCGTCAGGCGCTGCGCGTGCGCCCGCACGGAAACGTGGGGATTGAGCCGCGCGATCGCGTCAGCCGCGCTCTCCACCTTCGGCCGGTCGAGATCGGGCGTGCCGTGAATGACCTGACGCTGCAGGTTCGACAACGAAACGGCGTCGTCGTCCACGACGCCGAGCGTGCCGACGCCGGCGGCAGCGAGATACATCAGCACCGGCGCGCCCAATCCGCCGGCACCGATCACCAGCACGCGGGCGCGCTTGAGCGCGGCCTGTCCGGGCCCGCCGACCTCGCGCAGCACGATGTGACGCGCGTAGCGCTCCAGCTCCTCGGCACTCAGGATGTTCAATGCGGCAGTTCCTTTCGGCGCGCATCACGTCCGGCCGCAGCCGCGCCGTCAAGCATTGCGTGGCTGCGGCCATGCGCTACGCTGCCGCCTAAAGGTAGGGGCTCCGCATGCGAATCGTCATTGTGGCCGCGGCGCTCGCGCTCGCCGGACCGGCGCTGGCGCAACAGCCGGCCGCGCAACCGAAGCCGCAGCCGCAAGCCAGCCCGGCGGCATCGGCGAAGCCGAATACGCCTGCGGAGGCTTATGCCGCCACGCCGGAAGCCGAGCGCATCGCGCTGCAGAACGACCTGATCTGGACCGGCGACTACAGCGGCATCGCCAATCCGGAGCTTGGTCCGCGCGCACTCGCCGCCGTCAAGGCGTTCCAGAAGCGCGGCGGCGGCAAGGACACCGGCATCCTCACACCCAAGGAGCGCGTCGATCTCGCCACCGCCGCCAAGAAGAAGCGCGAAGCGGTCGGTTGGCGCGTGCTCGCCGACGCGGCGACCGGCGCCAAGCTGGGCGTGCCCGGCAAGCTGGTGCCGCAGGCGGCGCCGGTGATCGGCGGCACCCGCTGGGCCTCGGCGCGCGGCGAGGTGCAGGTGGAGACCTTTCGCATCTCCGCTCCCGGCACGACGCTGCAGGCCGTGCACGAGCAGCAGCAGAAAGCCGCCAACCGCAAGGTCGCCTACAACGTGCTGCGGCCGGATTTCTTCGTGCTCGCCGGCCTGCAGGGCCTGAAGAAGTTCTACGTGCGGGCGCAATTCCGCGACGGCCAGGTGCGTGGCTTCGTGATCCAGTACGACCAGGCCATGGCCGGCACCGTCGACCCGGTGGTGGTGGGCATGTCGAGCACGTTTACGCCGTTCCCGGCGGTCGGCGTCGCGGCCGCCCGGCCGGCGCGCCGCAAGGTCGAATACGGTACCGGCGTTGTCGTCAGCACCGCCGGACACATCGTCACCGCGCGCGAGCTGGTGGAAGGCTGCCAGGTGATCACGCTGGCAGGATATGGCCCAGCCGAGCGCATTGCCGAGGATAAGGCGACGGGGTTGGCGCTGCTTCGCATCTTCGGTGCGCGCGACCTCAAGCCGATGCCGCTCGCCGAAACGTCGGCGGAAGGCACCGTCACGCTGGTCGGCGTTGCCGATCCGCAGGCGCAGGCGGGCGGCGGAGCCGTCTCCACGCTGTCGGGCAGGATCGGACAAGGCTCCGGAGCGCGGGCGGCCATCGAGCCGGTGCCGGGCTTGGGCTTTGGCGGCGCCGCGGCGATCGATGGCGGCGGAAAGCTCGCGGGGGTGGTCGACCTGGTTTCGCCGGTGGTTGCGGGAGGCGCCGCGGTTGCGCCGCAGGCGGCGTTGATCCCGGCGAGCGCGGTCCGCGGCTTGCTCACCGCGCACGGCGTAGATTCCGGCACGGCAGCGGCGGGCGACGCCAAGGCCGCGGTGGCGCGCGTGATCTGCTTCCGCAAGTAAGCGAAAACCTCCTCCGCGAGTGGCGAAGGGGCCGCCAGAGTGTTAAGTCCGGAAGGCACCCTCACAGCCCTCCGGTCCATGTCCGAACCTGCCCAAGCCGTCGAATCCGCGCGCCCGCTGCAGAAAGGCGACCACGTCTTCCTGATCGACGGCTCGTCGTACGTCTTCCGCGCCTATTTCGCGATGTTCAAGGCCGCGCAGGCGCGCGGCAAGAGCTTCACGCGTTCCGACGGCCTGCCGGTCGGCGCCGTCATGACCTTCTGCAACATGCTGTGGAAGCTGTTGCGCGAGGGGCTCAACGGCGTGAAGCCGAGCCACGTCGCGGTCGTGTTCGATCACCCGGCCAAGAATTTCCGCAACGCGATCTACGCCGACTACAAGGGCCACCGGCCGGAGCCGCCGAGCGAATTGATCCCGCAGTTCCCGCTGATGCGCGACGCGGTGCGCGCCTTCGGCCTGATCCCGATCGAGCAGGAAGGATTCGAGGCCGACGACCTGATCGCCACCTACAGCCGCGTCGGCCTGGAAGCGGGCGCCGACATCACCATCGTGGCCGGCGACAAGGATCTGATGCAGCTGATCCGTCCCGGCATCATGATGTACGACCCGATGCCGGGGAACGAGCGCCGCGTCGACGAAGCCTACGTGATCGAGAAGTTCGGTGTGCCGCCCGAGAAGGTGCCGGACGTGCAGGCGCTGATCGGCGACACCACCGACAACGTGCCGGGCGTTCCAGGCATCGGCGTAAAGACGGCCGCGCAATTGATCGGCGATTACGGCGACCTCGAAACGCTGCTGGCGCGGGCGCAGGAGATCAAGCAGGAGAAGCGCAGGCAGTCGCTGATCGAGCATGCGGAGACCGCGCGCATGTCGAAGCGGCTGGTCGTGCTCGATGACCAGGTCGCGCTCGACTGTCACCTCGACCGGCTCTGCCTCGATGGCGCCGCCTGTCTCGAAGGCGGCGACGCGCGCCAGCTGGTCGCATTCCTGAAGGCGATGGAATTCACCGCG
>DASWSO010000033.1:0-5316 GCA_036402635.1 Xanthobacteraceae bacterium | reverse complement strand
TCGTCGCCGTGCGCGATGGTGATCATCTCGTGCTCGTCGCTGGAGCCGGCGAGCACGCTGCCGAACAGCGTCTTCACCCGCTCGGCGTCGGCGACACGGATGTTGAGGCCGCGCGCCAGGTCCATGGTGATGTGGCGGCCGCCGAGCGCGAACCCGTCGGCATGCACGAAGTGTCCGCCGGCGAACACCGCGATCGTGGTGGTGCCGGCGCCGATGTCGACGACCGCGGCGCCGAGGTCGGCTTCGTCGTCGCTCAACGCCGCCAGCCCGGCGACGTAGGAGGTCGCCACCATCGCCTCGACCGCGAGATGGCTGCGCTCGACGCACAGCATCAGATTGCGCGCCGCGGCCGCTTCCAGCGTCACCACATGCATGTCGACGCCGAGCCGGCCGCCCAGCATGCCGCGCGGGTCGCGGATGCCGCGGGCGTCGTCGAGCGCATAGGCGATCGGCAGCGAGTGCAGCACCGCGCGTCCCTGCCGCAGCGAATGGCGGCTGCCGGCTTCCAGCACGCGCTCGATGTCGCCGTCGCCGACCGCAGGGCCTGAGGCATGCACGGTGGCGGCATAGAGATCGCTCGACAGGCGCCCGGCGGACACGCCGACCACGACCGATTCCAGCCGCACGCCGGCCATGCGCTCGGCCGCCGCGACCGCGTGGCGGATGGCTTGCTCGGCTTCCGCAAGGTTGACGATGTGGCCGGCCTTGATGCCGGCGGCGCGGGTATGGCCGATCCCCAGCACTTCCACCGAATGGGTGCGGCGCGGCAGCACGTCCTGCGCCGCGCACGGCTTCAGCCGCCCGATCACGCAGGCGATCTTGCTGGTGCCGACGTCGAGCCCGGCGACCACCGCCGCCCGTTTCGGCGACAGCGGCTTCATCTTCGGGGTGACGCCGTCGCGGAGGGAGTTCATGCGTC
Organism: Xanthobacteraceae bacterium; assembly: GCA_036402635.1. GTDB lineage: Bacteria > Pseudomonadota > Alphaproteobacteria > Rhizobiales > Xanthobacteraceae > DASWSO01. The sequence continues at coordinate 4,397 of DASWSO010000033.1, read as the reverse complement.
GCCGCCTTTTCTCTTCTTCTTTTCTTTCAGCGCCTGTTCCCGGGCCGCCGCGGCTTCGTCTGAAAGCCGCACCGTGAGGCGATCCGGCAACCGCATGTCGATGGCGGTGAGGTCGCGCGACAAGATTTTCTTCTCGCGGTCGAGCGCGACCAGGTTGTCGAGCGCCCGCTCGATCTCGGTTTCCGGCAGGCGGATGTCGAGACCGTTCTTGAGCTTCAGGTTCCAGCGCCGTTCCGCCACCAGCACGGAGGCGCGGAGCTGGTCGCGGATCGCCGGGTAGCGGTCGAGGATGGCGACGAATTCGCGGGCGCGGGCCCCGGCGCCGGGACCGACCACCAGCGGCAGCGTGGTGAGGCGGCGCTCGCCGAGCGGACCGAGCACGGTGCCGTCCTCGGCGATGATCGAGAGCTTGCCGTCTTTCTGCCAGAGCGCGAACGCACGGCGCTCCTCGATCGCGATGGTGAGGCTGCCGGGATAGAACTTGCGCACGCTCGCCTGCGCGATCCAGGGCGTCGCCTCGAGCTTGCGCCGGGTCGCCTCGACATCGAGGAAGAGCAGCGAGGTGCGCGCCGTGATGCCGGCGGCAGCCAGCACGTCGGCTTCGCTCAGCTGCGTGTTGCCGGTGATCGACAGGCCGGCGATGCGGAAGCCGGCGGCGTTGGCCGCGTCGTCGCGCAGGTCGCCGAGGTAGCCGGTGATGGCGGCGCCGTGCTCGCCCTTGTAGACGCCGTAGCCGAGGCTCGCGAGCACCAGCGCGGCGGACGCGATGGCGCCGGCGCGGCGCGGGACCCAGCGGACCAGCCGGATCGCCTGGTTCTCGATCTTGCGCCCGAGCCGAGCCGCGACGTCGACCGCGGCCTGCCACCAGGCCGGTCGTTCGGCCACGGCGCGACGGCCGGCGCGACGCGGCTTGGCCGCGGCGGAACCCGGTCGTTTTAGCGGTTGAGCGAGGCGTCCTCGATCATCCATTGCACCAGCTCACCGAACGCTTCAGCCCGCAGGGGCGCCAGTTCGGGCACGAGCGACGTTTCGGTCATGCCGGGGTTAAAGTGTTGCCTTCCGGCACGTCAGGCCTTGCGTTTGCGCCGCGCGGCGGCCGTGCCGGGACCCCGGTACGGCCGTCTGCGCGGCCGCCGAGACCATGGCGCGCCGCAACCGCCAGTCTTCGGGCCTGTTGGTAAACATTCCGTAAAATTTTACGGACCCGGCAGAATTTGCCGGGTTAGGGGCGGTGGGCTCGGTGGGCCGCAGGGGGCGCACCTCAAGGCGACCGCGCAGCAGCCCTCGAAGGACGGTGGCCCCGGTGCCGCAACTGGCAAGCGGGTGCCCGTTCGAGGCTCCCCGGCTTAAGGCCGGGGTCGGCCGGAACGGCGGCCCCACATCACGCCGCCTTGCGCCTCAGCGGTTCGATGCGGCGCAGCTCGGCGGCGACATCATCTTCGGCGCGCTCCAGATCATGCTGCGCCTGCATGCCCATCCAGAATTCCGGCGTGGTGCCGAAGTATCGTGCAAGCCTCAACGCGGTGTCGGCAGTCACCGGCGTTTCCTCGCGCGCCAGCCGCTCGATGCGGGTGCGCGGCACGCCGCAGGCGCGCGCCACCGCGTAGGCGCTGAGCCGCATCGGCAGCAGAAACTCCTCGCGCAGCACTTCACCGGGATGAACCGGCGGCAATCGTTTGGCCACCTCGCCCTCTCCTCTAATGGTAGTCCACGATCTCGACCTCGTCCGGACCGGCATCCGTCCAGCGAAATACGATCCGCCATTGATCGTTGATGCGGATCGAATGCCTGCCTCGCCGATCGCCTTTCAGCGCCTCGAGGCGATTTCCCGGCGGCACCGCCAAGTCCTGCAACGCACCGGCGTTGTTCAACTGCACGAGCTTTCGTCTGGCGATCCTTGCGAGCACTGTTGGGAAGCCTTTGGCCACCCGCCGCTGCTGCAGGATCGCTTCCGCAAAGACACCCCGGAAACCGCGGATCATGCTTCAGGAAACGTATCACGATATGATACGTCAAGCAACCATTCGTAGCCCGGATGGAGCGGAGCGGCTCCGGCGTGATCGATTGATCTCGCGTGGTTGGGCGCAGAACCGACCTGTCACACGCTCCGCTTTTGCGACATTCCCAGATTTCGCTGCGCTCAATCGGCTACGCGCCCACCGGCCACCGACGGGCTATGATCGTGCCATGACGCCGGTGTCGCAGACACGCCTGACGGTGGAAGAAATCTGGCATGGGCCGAGGGCGAGCCGGGCCGTTACGAGCTGCGTGTCACGCGCTCACGCGTCAGTGCAGCTCCGCCTCGCGCGCTTCCATTCGCGTCAGGACCGCCGCCGGCAGCGTCTGCACCACACGTCCGCGAATATACCGGATCAGTTTGACGAGATCCGCGCAATACACGGAGGGATTCTCGAACTCATTGTCGGGGTTGTATCGATGCGGCAGATACCCGCCGCCGCACACCGCGACGACAGGACATTGCCGGCACTCGTTGCAGAGGTGTTTGCTTCCTTCCAGATATATTCGAGCCAACCCTGACTCGTAGATATCGTCGATGCTGTTTTTGAGGACATTCAGATTGAGCTTGGTGAAGCCATCCCCGCACACCTTCATCACATCGACGGGCTCAAGACCGCCATCCGTTTCGACGACGAGGATCTGATTGGAGCTGCCACCTAAGCTGTCAATCGCCCGTGTTCCGCCGAGCACTCGCTCAATAATGGTTTCGAACGTTCGAATCCGAAAATCCGGGTTGGCTTCCTCGAACCAGGCATCGAAGATGGGAATCAGCCAGTCGGCATAAGGCGTGCAGCTTGAGTTCGTCCCGGGACGCGGCGGCGGCTTCTCCCAGGTCGCATCCGGCAGTAAGAAGTCTGCCCCGCGAAGGCCGAGGCTGCGAAAATAACGATAGATCGACAGCGGCTCGGTTGTCGGGTCGATGACACTCAAGACGCTTCCGAAAAACTCGGGGCTTCCATGCTCAAGCGCCAGCCGAATGCCCTGTTCCACAAGCTTGGATGACCCTCGCCCTCCGTGAGTCTTGCGGTGCCGATCGTTAATCTCGGCAGGACCGTCAAGGCTGATCCCGATTCCGATGCCGAGCTTATCGAGAAAGTCGATCCAACCATTGTCCAGCAACGTACCATTAGTCTGCATGTGTACGGCAACTGTGGCAACGGTTTCGAGTTCGGATCGGATGGTCTCCACAAAATCCGCGATGACTTTCTTGCCCGCAAGCAACGGCTCCCCGCCGTGCAGAATGAAGCAGACTTCAGGTTGCTTGTGTTTCTCGATGTGCTCGCGCGCTCGCCGAGCAAGCGCCTTGTACGTCTGCTTCGACATCACCTTGGGCTGATTGCGCCAAGTTTCATCGCCGAGATTGTACATATAACAGTAGCTGCAATTGAGATTGCAGCGACTGACGATCTTGACGACGAAGATTTCGATCGGAATGGCGCTTCGACCGTGAAGCGGTGCTGCTTCACGGTCCTTTGAGCCCACGGGCGCGTCCATCGCGTTTTATCGCGGCAATGGCGTCACTGGTGTTGGCCGAACGACTGCCACTTGTCAAAACTGACCCACTTGTCGAATTGCTGCGCGCGGGTGCCCAGCCCCCTGATGCGATCCATTGTGGTTTTCACAATGTCGTTCATCACGCTCTTCACCTCCTCTTCCGTCAGGTCGAGCTTGTCCACCTCCACTATGAAACGATCGGGTCGTGCCTTCCGTGCGTCGTCAGAGTTCGCCATGGCTTCCTCCCTCCGCTTGCATTCACCCTTCGCTTGCATTCCTCGACAAACTTATCAGGAGTTGTATGGACGCAAACCCTTTCGAGACCGTCCGACGGAGAATTACCCGCAGGATGCTTGACTCTACGGCCGCCGAGCGGCCTCGGGAGCCCCCTCAGCGCTCGACCGAGGCGTCCTCCACCATCCACTGCACCAGCTCCTCGAACGGCATGCCGGCATGCTGGGCGAGCTCCGGCACCAGCGACGTTTCGGTCATGCCGGGCTGGGTGTTGACCTCGAGGCAGACGACGCCCTCCGGCCCCAGCCGGTCGTCGTAGCGGAAGTCGGCGCGGCTCACGCCGCGGCAGCCGAGCGCGCGGTGCGCCGCGAGTGCCAGCCGGCGCGTTTCCTCGTAGACCTCCGGCGTCACCTCGGCCGGCACGATGTGGCGGCTGCCGCCGGGCGCGTATTTGGCCTCGTAATCATAGAAGCGGGCGGTGGCGACGATCTCGGTGACGCCGAGTGCGCGGTCGCCGATCACAGCGCAGGTGAGCTCCTTGCCGGGAATGAAGCGCTCCGCGAGGATCAGCTCGCCGAACGCCCAGTCGTCGCGATAGAGCTCCTGCGGCGGATGCGCGTGCGCCTCGGTGACGATGAAGACGCCGACGC
>DASWSO010000032.1:0-2182 GCA_036402635.1 Xanthobacteraceae bacterium | reverse complement strand
GCGTGCTGCGGTTGGCCGGCGGGACTGGGGGCATCTTGCTCGACATGGCGGTCTCCTCGATTGCCGGAGGTCAACCCGCGAGCAAATGCCGAGGTTCCGCCCCGGTTTGTGTGAGGTTCAATCCTGCGCGGGGTCGAGTGGCGAAATCGCCGGCGCGTTCAGTGTCCGCCCGTCGGCGGCGAAGTGCGAGCCGTGGCATGGGCAGTCCCAGCACTGCTCGGTCGAGTTCCAGTGCACGATGCAGCCGGAATGCGGGCACACCGCGGAGTGCAACTGCACCGTCCCGCTCTCATCGCGATAGGCCGCGATCTTCTTCAAGCCCTTGCGCACGACCGCGCCTTCGCCCGCCGGCAGCGCCTCAACCGATGCGATATCGCCGCCGGTGAGATATTCGGTAAAATTCTTCACCACCGTCATGTTCTCGCGCATGAACTCGGTGGCGGCGCCGATAGGCTTGCGCGACGGCTCGTACAGCTCCTGCCAGCGGCTCTCCTTGTCGACGATCAAGGAGGAGATCAGTAGGCTCGCCACCACGCCGCCGGTGATGCCCTGGCCGGAATCACCGGTCGCGACGTAGACCCGCTTGCTGCCCGGGTTGAGCCCGATGAATGCACAATAGTCCACCGGCTCCTGCACCTGCCCGGACCAGCGGTACGCGATCTTGCCGAACTCCGGGAAGTGACGGCGCGCCCACTCTTCCAGCGCGCCGAACCGCTGCTTGCCGTCGTTCTGCTCACCGGTGCGGTGGTCCTCGCCGCCGACGATCAGCAGGTCGCCGCGCTCGCCGTCGGGCTGCAGCCGCACGTAGTGATACGGATCGAGCGTGTTCCAGTAGAGCGCGTCCGGCACGCTGCCCGCGCGCACGTGGCCGGCGATCACGTAGGTGCGGTAGGGCGCCTGTTTGCTGTGGATGGCGAGCCGGTCGTTGATCGGCGAGTTGGTCGCGACCACCGCGGTTCCGCCTCGGATCTTATGGCCGGCCGTGGTCGACACGGTCACGCCGCCATCGTCCTCCTCGACGGTGGTGACGATGGTGTCGCCGTACAGCCGCGCGCCCTGACGCTGCAGCCAAGCCGCGAGGCCGTTCAGATATTTCAGCGGGTGCACCCGCCCCTGCTGCGCGAAGCGCAGACAGCGCCCGGTGTCGATCGAGAGCGGCGCACGCTCCGCCCAATCGACTGCGAGGCCGACGCGCCGGCAGGCCTCGAATTCCCGCTCGAGGATTTCCCGGTCGTCCTCCCGCGCGGCGAACAGGTAGCTGTCGAGGCGCCGGAAATCGCAGTCGATGCCCTCAGCCGCCTGGATTTCGTCCATGCGGTTGATGGCGGCGTGCTGACTCTCGTAATGGATGCGGGCGAGCTCGAGCCCTCGCATCTCGATCAGCGCGTGATAGAAATCGTCGAGCTCGGAAGCGAGATGCGCCGTCGTGCGCGAGGTCATGCCGCGTGCGATCGGGCCGCGGTCGAGCACCACGACCGAGCGCCCCTTCGCGGCGAGTTCGTAAGCGGTGGAGAGGCCGGCAATGCCGGCGCCGACCACCACGACGTCGGCCTTCTCCTCGCGATCGAGCGACGGCGCCGGTACGGATTGGACGTCCATCCAGCAGGAGCGGGTCCGCTCCAGTACGACGCTCATCGCGAGGCTCCCGTCCGTCTTGCAGAGGCGGGAGACAACGCCGGCGTTGCTGGCGCGGTTCCGCCGCGCCAGTCGGTGCGGGAGCGACGGCGATCAGCGCGTGCGTGCCGCCGAACGCAGCGTTACGTTGGCGTGTACTCGCCGCCCTCGACGATTACGTTCTCGACCTCACCGGCGCCACTGCGGCGGAACGCGGCGGCGTCCTGGTATTCGGGCGATTCGAAGCACGCGACCGCCTGATCCATCGTGGGGAATTCGATCACGATGAAGCGGTGGAACTTCTGTGGCCCTTCCATGATGCGGAAGGGGCCGCCGCGCGCCAGCACCTTTCCCTTGAACCGCGCGATGATCTCCGGCACGCGGTCGGTGTACTTTTTGTATTCGACGGGATCGTTGATCTTCGAACGGGCAAGCCAGTAGGCCGGCATCTCTGCTCCTTGTCGCGTTTTCAGTATGCGTATTCGGTGAAGGCGGGCTCGACCGAGCCCTTCCAAGGTCCGTGGTACTTCGCCAGCATCTCTTCCGCCGGCGTCTCGCCGCGCGCCGT
>DASWSO010000031.1:0-2245 GCA_036402635.1 Xanthobacteraceae bacterium | reverse complement strand
GTCACTTCCGTGAACTCGCGCGGATTGGCGGGACCGACATTGATCAGCGCGGTGAGCTTGCCGTCGCTGGCGCGCCAGAGCCCGAGCTCGTTGGCTTCCAGCGCCGCTTCCCAGACGCCCGGCTCGCGCGCGTTGAGCGTGACGGTGCGGGTCTCGCCCGACGGCGCGGTGACGACCACGTCGCCGACGCCTTCCGCCATCGACTGGCGGCGCACCGTCAACGTGCGGCCGCTGACCGAGAGGCGCAGCGCCTCCTCGTCGAGGTCCGGCTGTTTCATCAGCCAATGCGACAGCCGCCGCAGCAGGTCGAGGTGCGGGCCGCCGCCCTCGAAGCCGCGCGCCCACAGCCAGATGTGGTCGGACAGCAGCAGCGCGACGCGGCCTTCGCCCTGCCGCGACAGCACCAGCAGCGGCTTGCCGTCCTGGCCTTCGAGGATCGACGTTCCGGTGGTGTTGCGGGTGTCGACCAGCCGGAACCAGCGGCTCCAAGCCGGCGGGTTCTGGTCGGCGCCTTCGAGCCCGCGCGTCACCGGATGGCGCTTGCCGAGCTCCGACAGCGCCGGGCGGAAGGCCTGGTCGGTGGTGCGCCCGGTCGGCTCCGCCGGCAGGATCGATTCCAGCGGCGTGCGCCAGATGCTGGTCTGGCTGGCGTAATCCGGCCCGGCCGCGACCAGCACGGCGCCGCCGTCGCGCACGTAGCGGGCGATGTTGTCGAAATAGATGATCGGCAGCACGCCCTGGCGCGCGTAGCGGTCGAAGATGATGAGGTGGAACTCGTTGATCTTCTGCTGGAAGAGCTCGCGGGTCGGGAAGGCGATCAGCGACAGCTCGTTGATCGGCGTACCGTCCTGCTTCTCCGGGGGCCGCAGGATGGTGAAGTGCACGAGGTCGACGGCGGCGTCCGACTTCAGCAGGTTGCGCCAGGTGCGCTCGCCGGCATGCGGCTCACCGGAGACGAGCAGCACGCGCAGCTTGTCGCGCACACCGTCGATCGACACGACGGCGCGGTTGTTGATGGCGGTGAGCTCGCCCTCGAGCGGGGCGGCTTCGATCTCGACGATGTTCGGACCGGCATGCGGGATCGTGGTGGTGACGCGCGCGGTCTGCCCGACCTGCACGGTGCGGGTCTCCACCGCCTCGCCGTCGCGGCGCACGACGACCTGCACCGGGCCGGGCCGCGCGCCCTGGTCGTCGACGCGGAACGCGATCGTCTGCTGCTGGCCGACGATGCCGAAGCGCGGCGCCGAGACCAGCGTGACGCGGCGGTCGCGCTCGTCGGCGCGGCCGGTGATCAGCGCATGCAGCGGCGCCGCGAAGCCGAGTTCGGCGGCTTCCGCCGGCACGTCGTGGACGCGGCCGTCGGTGATCAGGAAGGCGCCGGCGACGCGATCCGGCGGCACGTCGGCGAGGGTGGCGGCGAGCGCGCCAAAAAGCTTGGTGCCATCGGTCTCGCCGTCGGCCTGACCGGCTTCGGCGAAGCGCACTTCGAGCCCCGGAATGCGGCCGAGCCGCTCGGCCAGCGCGGCGCGCGCGGCTTCGGTCTGCTTCAGCCGCTCGCCGAAATTCTGGCTCGGGCTCTTGTCGACGATCACGGCGGCGACCGACGACAGCGGCTCGCGGTCCTCGCGCGTGAACGACGGATTGGCGAGCGCGAGCACCAGCAGCGCCAGCGCCAGCGCGCGCACGGTGGCGCCGCGGCTGCGCGCCAGCACAAGCAGCGCCGCCACCACCACCGCGACGGCGGCCGCCGCCCACAGCGCGTAGGCGGGCACCAGCGGCGCGAATGCGATCCCGAAGCTCATCAGCAGGCCATCGTCCTAATGGGCGGCAGGTGGAGCATCCACACGCTCTGCCGTTTCGGCATTCCATTCATCCCCGGATGGAGCGGTTAAGTCCGTGCCAGGGAAGATAGTGACGGTTCCGGCCATGCAGCCGTAGACGTCCACTTTCTCTGCCGGCGTGCGCGACTCTCCGGCACCCGACGGCGATTTCCCACCACGCCGCGTCATGATCTCGCTCTCAACTCACTGCCCCAGCCGCTCAAGCAGCGCCGGCACGTGCACCTGGTCGGCCTTGTAGTTGCCGGTGAGCGTGTACATCACGATGTTGACACCGGCGCGGAACGCGATCTCACGCTGGCGCGGCTCGCCGGGCGTCAGCGGCAGCATCGGCTGCCCGTCCGGCCGCATCGCCCAGGCGCCGGCAAGATCGTTGGATGTGATCAGGATCGAGGAGACGCCGTCGC
>DASWSO010000030.1:0-3518 GCA_036402635.1 Xanthobacteraceae bacterium | reverse complement strand
CCGGCCGCTTTCGTTTGCGCGCTACCGGCTCGTGGCGTCGATGCGATTCGATTGGCGCGAGGATCACGCGCCCCGCCTCTCGAAAAAGTGCGGCGGCACGGCAACAGTCTGCGTCGACCTGACGATGCCTTGGATTTGCCGCGAGTTTTCAGCCGGTTCGCCCTAGAGCGGACCAACGCACGCCCGCTTCAATGATCAAGAAGGCCGCATCGAACTCGTGCGGCGGAACTGGAAGCGATGCAGGCGAAGCGGAAGGAAGCGCAGCGGCCAAGGCTGCGTGTGCGCAAGGCATTGGCCGCGGTGGCGTGCCTCGAAATCATCACCTCGGTGGGCCTCGTCGGCGCCATCGCCATCCTGGCGAGCACGCTGTCGATCGGCTTCGCACAGGCGCAGACGCTCACCGCCATGGCGGAACCCGACACCGGGCTGGTCATTGCCATGCTGGTTGTGACGATCGGCGTCATGGGCGGCTTATCGGCGATCGCGGTTCACTTCTCCGGGCGGCCGCGGCAGCGGTCCTGAACCGCGCGCCGATTGCGCTAGCTGATGATGCGGCGTCCACGGGCGCCGTATCGTCTTGTGTAGCGGAGCGGTGATGCGGGATATGCCCAAAGCCGTAGCGGCCTGCGCGATCGCCGCGGCGGCACTGCTGGCCGGTGAGTGTGCCGTCGCGCAGCCGAATGCGGTAACCAGCGGTTCGCTGCGCGTCGAGACCTTCGCCCGCGGGCTCGACCATCCATGGGGGCTGGCATTTCTGCCCGATGGGCGGCTGCTGGTCACCGAGCGCCCCGGGCGCATGCGTCTCATCGACCAGGACGGAAGGCTGTCGGCGGCGCTCGCCGGCGTGCCGCCCGTGTTCGCGCGCGGGCAGGGCGGCTTGCTCGACGTCGCGCTCGACCGCGACTTCGCACGCAATGCCACGATCTACTTCTGCTTCGCCGAGCCGGCCGAGGGCGGCGGGCGCACCAGCATGGCGCGGGCCAGACTGGTGGCCGAGGCGCAGCCGCGGCTGGAGGACATGACGGTGATCTTCCGTCAGCAGGGGCCGCTGTCGAGCGGCAACCACTTCGGCTGCCGGATCGTGCAGGCCACCGACGGCAACCTCTTCCTCACCACCGGCGACCATTTCGGCCCGCGCCAGGAGGCGCAGAACCTCGCCAATCACCTGGGAAAGATCATCCGGGTGCGTCCCGACGGCTCGGTGCCGCCGGACAACCCGTTCGTCGGCCGCAGCGACGCGCGGCCGGAGATCTGGAGCTACGGCCACCGCAATGGGCAGGGCGCCGCCATCCATCCGGCGACCGGCACGTACTGGATGCACGAGCACGGTCCGCGCGGCGGCGACGAGATCAACATTCCGGCGCCCGGCAAGAACTATGGCTGGCCGGTGGTCGGCCACGGCATCGACTACAGCGGCGCCCGCATCCACGAGGCGACCGACCGCCCCGGCATGGAGCCGCCGGTGTATTTCTGGGTGCCGTCGATCGCGCCTTCCGGCATGGCATTCTACGGCGGCGATCTGTTTCCCGCCTGGCGCGGCAACCTGTTCGTGGGCGGGCTCGCCGGTCAGGCACTGGTGCGGCTGCAGCTCGACGGCGACAAGGTGGTGCGCGAGGAACGGCTGCTGCGCGACCTCGGCGAGCGCATCCGCGACGTGCGCGCCGGCCCCGACGGCGCGCTCTGGCTCCTCACCGACGCCGGCAACGGCCGCGTGCTGCGGGTGACGCCGGCGAAGTGACGCCGCGCTATTTCAGCATGCCGAGCTGCCCGAGCAGCCGGCGCTTGTCCTCGAGATCCTGCTCCAGCGCGCGCGTGTAGTGCCCGCCGTCCGCATAGTAGTCGAGCGGCTGGTGGATGCTTTTCATCAGCTTGCCGTAGCTCTCGCTCTGCGCCGCAGCCTTGCAGGCGTCCTCCAGCTTGTGCCGGATATCCGGCGGCGTGCCGACCGGCACCGACAGCCCGCCGATGCTGAACGGCGCCACGTCGAAGCCTTGCTCGCGCAGTGTCGGCACGTCGGGGATCGACGGGTTCCGCTGCTGCGAGAAGATGCCAAGGATGTTGACCTCGGCGCGCGCCGCCGAAGCGAGCACCACGGCGCCGAAGTCGACGTGGCCGCCCAGCACCTGCTGCATGACGTCGGCGTCGCCCTTGAACGGCACGGCGTTGAACTTCACGTCGGCGGCCTGCGCCAGCTCCACCGTGGCGAGATGCGGGATCGAGCCGATGCCGAGGATCCCGTAGCTCAGCGCGCCGGGCTTCTCGCGCGCCGCCTTGACCAGATCGCCGGCGGTCCGCAGCGGAGAATCCCGCCGCGAGATGATCGCCATCTCGTTCTTGAACGTCTGGCACAGGTGGTCGAACGATTTCAGCGTGTAGCCGGCCTGCGCCTGCGTCAGCGGATTGACCACCATCGACACCGCGGCGGTGAACAGGAGCGTGTGGCCGTCGGGCGCTGCGCGCGCCACCGCGGAGGTGCCGATCGCGCCATTGGCGCCCGCCCGGTTGAGGAAAATGAGGCGGCTGTTGAGCTGCGCTGCCATCGCGTCCATCAGCGCGCGGCCCATGACGTCGGTAGCACCGCCCGGCGGGTACGGGTTGACCATCTCGATGACACGGTCGGGAAAGACTTGCGCCTGCGCCGGCTGCAGCGACACCAGCCCGGCTGCGAGCAGCAGCGCAACGCGTTCCCGGCTCCGCCTCATCCGCTCATCCCTCCGATTTGCCGCCCGCGCGGGCGGACCTATATGAGGGCAGCGTCCGAAAACGGCCCCCGCCGGCCACAGCATGAAAGACACGGATGGCCGCGACAAGCCCGGCGATCCGAACAAGCGAGCGATGATGACCGAGAAAGTCCCCGTCACCGTGATCACCGGCTACCTGGGCGCGGGCAAGACCACGCTGCTCAACCGCATCCTGTCGGAGCCGCACGGGCAGAAGTTCGCCGTCATCGTCAACGAGTTCGGCGAGATCGGCATCGACAACGACATCATCGTCAATGCCGACGAGGAAGTGTTCGAGATGAACAACGGGTGCGTCTGCTGCACCGTGCGCGGCGACCTCATCCGCATCCTCGAAGGCCTGATGCGCCGCAAGGGCAAGTTCGACGCCATCATCGTCGAGACCACCGGGCTCGCCGACCCGGCGCCGGTGGCGCAGACCTTCTTCGTCGACGAGACCGTGGGGGCGAAGACCAGGCTCGACGCGGTGGTGACGGTCGCGGACGCCAAGTGGCTGCAGGACCGGCTCGGCGACACCCCGGAAGCGAAGAACCAGATCGCCTTCGCCGACGTGATCATCGTCAACAAGACCGATCTTGTCTCGCCCGAGGAGCTGCGCGAGGTGGAGCGGCGCATTCACGCGATCAATCCTTACGCCAAGCTCCATCGCACCCAGCGCTGCGCGATCCCGCTCAACGAGGTGCTCGGCCGCAACGCCTTCGACCTCGGCCGCATCCTCGACATCGAGCCGAGCTTTCTGCAGACCGAGGACGCGCCCGGTCACGACCACGATCATCGCCA
>DASWSO010000029.1:0-3947 GCA_036402635.1 Xanthobacteraceae bacterium | reverse complement strand
GCGAAGCTGATGATCTTCACCCAGGAGGTGGAGCGCTGGGGCATCCCGCGGCTCTACGACATGGGCCTGTTCATGCTCGGCCCGATCCTGATCCGGCACGGCACCGAGCAGCAGAAGCAAGAATATCTGCCAAAGATCCTGTCGGGCGAGCACCGCTGGGCGCAGGGCTATTCCGAGCCGAACGCCGGTTCCGACCTCGCCAACCTGCGCACCACCGCGGAGCCGGCCGACGGCGGTTTCGTCATCAACGGGCAGAAGATCTGGACCACGTTCCTCGACGACGCCACCCATATGTTTGTGCTAGCGCGCACCGGGCCGGGCAAGCGCAAGCAGGAGGGCATCAGCTTCCTGCTGCTCGATCTTTCCGCGCCGGGCGTGCGGCCTCGCCTGATCCGCACGCTCTCCGGATATGACGAACTGGGCGAGGTTTTCCTCGACGACGTGCGGGTGCCGGCCGACGCGCTGGTCGGGCCGCTGCACCACGGCTGGTCGGTCGCCAAGGATTTGCTGGAATTCGAGCGGGTCAACAACGGCAGTCCGAAGCAGGGGCTGCAGGCCCTGCGCCGGCTCGGGAGCTTCGCGCACGAGCACGGGCTCGACAACGATCCCTGGTTCCTTGAGCGCTTCACCCGCGTGCGGCTCGACCTGGAGGATCAGGTCTCAGCCTATCAGCACTTCAGCGAGCGCGTGAAGCGCGGCGAGCCGGTCGGCGCCGAAATCTCGATGCTGAAGATCTGGTCGACCGAGACGTTCCAGCGCATCTGCAACCTGCTGCTGGAAGTCGCTGGCGAGCTGGGCGTCGAGATCGATCCGACAACCGGCGCCGACCAGGCCAACGGCGCACTGCCGCAGTTCTACAATTCGCGCCCCGCCACGATCTACAGCGGCAGCAGCGAGGTCCAGCGCAACATCATCGCCAAGCGCGTGCTGGGTCTCGCATGACCCGCACGTCCAATCGAGCAAGTGAGAAGCATCCGATGCCGTCCCTGACGCACTACTTCGAGGACTTCGAGGTCGGGCAGACCTTCCAGAGCTATTCGCGCACGATCACGGAAGCGGACCTATCGCTGTTCTGTGCGCTGGTCGGCTATCACACGCCGATGTTCATCGACGAGCACTATGCCAAGACCACCCGCTTCGGCGGCCGCGTGGTGCCGGGCTCGCTCACGGCATCGTTTTCGACCGCGTCGATCGAGGCGTTCTTCCGCGAGTCGATCGTCGCGCACCTGTCCAACCGGGAAGCGCGTTTTCTCGCACCGGTGCGGCCGGGCGACACCATCACCACCCACGTCGAGGTGATCGGCAAGAAGGACAGCGACAAGCCGCACGGCATGGTGAGCTTCCGCGACACCGTGAAGAACCAGGACGGCGTCGTCGTCTATACGGTGGAGAAGACCACCCTGATCGCCAAGAAGAAGACTGCCGGGGCCTGATGAATATCGCCGACACGCTGCGCAACCACGCGCACCGCCGCCCCAAGCATCCGGCGGTGGTCGCGCGCGACCGCGAGATCAGCTACGCGGAATTTGACCGCGGTGTGGATACGGCCGCGCGCCTGCTGCACGATGCCGGCATCCGCCAGGGCGGTGTGATCGGGATCGCGCTCAATGACACGCCGGAATACCTCGCTTATCTGATGGCGATCGCGCGGCTCGGCGCAATCGTCCTGCCGGTCGACCGCCGCTGGACGGCGGGCGAGAAGGAACGCATCGCCGAGCATTTCGGCGCCGACCTGCTGCTGGTCGAGCCCGGCGACGAAGCGCCGCCGTCGGTGCGGGCGCTGGCGCCCGACCACGACATCTTCGGCAAACCGCTACCGTTCCCGGACAGCGCAACCCCGAACGCCTTCGTCGACCTGCCGCTGGCGTTCTCGCTCTCCTCCGGCACCACCGGCCGCCCGAAGGGGCCGCTGATCACCCACGGCAACCTGTATTCGCGCTTCCTGATCTATTACGTCACGCTGACGCTGACCGAGCATGACCGGTTCGCGTGCTCGTCGCCGCTCTACTTCGGCGGCAGCCGCGGCTTCTCGCTCTGCATCCTCTACGCCGGCGGCACCGTGGTGCTGCTGCCGCCGCCGGTGCCGACCGCCCAGCTCATCCGCGAGGTCAACGACTACGGCTGCACCAGCGCGTTCATCGTTCCGACGGTCGTGCGGCGGCTCGCCGAAGCGCACACCGGGGAGGGGCACTGCTTCCCGAACCTGCGCGTGATGATCTCAACCGGCGCCGCGCTGCATGCAGAAGACCGCGAGCTGGCGCTGAACAAGGTGGCGCCCAACCTCATCAACTTCTACGGCTCCACCGAGGGCGGCGGCATCGCGGCGCTCACCACCGCGCATCCGCCCGAGAAGGCGCGCTCCTGCGGCAAGATCGTGTTCGGCACGCGCGTGCGCATCCTGGATGAGCACTACCAGGACATGCCGGCGGGCGAGATCGGCCGCGTCGCCTATCGCAGCCCCGGCACCGCCACCTCGTTCTTCAACGATCCGGAGGCGAGCGCGAAGGCGTTCCGCGACGGCTGGTATCTGCCGGGCGACCGCGGCTACATCGACGAGGACGGTTTCGTCTACATCACGGGCCGCGAGAAGGACATGATCATCCGCGGCGGCATCAACATCTACCCGTACGAGATCGAGAGCATCCTGCTGACGCATCCGGCGGTGACGCAGGCCGCGGTGGTGGACATGCCGTCGGCGGAGTTCGGCGAGGAAATCGCGGCCTTCATCGCCGCCAGCGTGCCCACGCCGGCCGAAGAGCTGGAGCAGTTCTGCCGCGGCCAGCTCGCCGCCTACAAGGTGCCGCGGCGCTTCGAGTTCGTTCCCGATCTGCCGCGCACCAGCATGGGCAAGATCGACAAGGAAGCGTTGAAGCGGCGGCTGGAGGAAAAGCCATGACGCTGGCGCGTGGGCTTGGACTGCTGAGGCTGCTGGCGGAAGAGCGCGGCCCGGGGCTCGGCATTGCCGACGTGTGCGAGCGTAGCCGCCTGCACCGCGTAACGGCGCACCGGCTACTGGCCAACCTCATGCGTGAGGGCTTTGTCGAGCAGGACGAGCAGCGCCGCTACCACCTCGGCGTCGAAGCGTGGCGGATGGGCGTGTCCGCGAGCCGCGTATTCGACCTGGTGAAGATCGCCGATCCGTCGCTCGATACGATCGAGCAGGAGATGCAGGACACCACCTTCCTGCTCAAGCGCAGCGGCAACGAGGCGATCTGCGTCGCGCGCCGCGAAGGCACCTATCTGCTCAAGTTCCTGGTGATGGACGTCGGCGTCGGCTACCCGATCGGGGTCGGCGCCGGCACGCTCGCGATCCTTGCCTACCTCGATCCGGAAGACGCGGACCGCGCGCTGGCCGAGACCGAGACGAAGCTCCACCGTTTCCCCTCGATCTCGATTCCGCTGATCCGCCAGATGGCGGAGGAGACGCGCACGCGCGGCTTCGCACTTTCGCGCGGCTTGATCGTGCCGAGCGCCTATTCGGCGGCGGTGCCGATTTTCGATGCCGCCGGGCGGCCGATCGGCTCGTTCGCCTGCGCCGCGGCGCCCGACCGGCTCAGCGGCGAGCGGCTCGACTTCGTGGTGCAGACGATGCGGCGCGAGGCCGAGATCGTGACCGCGCGCTTGAGTGGTCGTCCGCAGCATGCCGACCAGGCGGCGCCGCCGAAGGCGATGAAGCGGCCGCGCACATCCGTTCATACCAGGGCACACTGATGGTCGAAGTGATCGAGCTTCCCGGCTGGAACCCGCGCCTCACGTTCGCGCCGGCGACGCGCGCCGGCGACTTCGTGTTTACGGCCGGCCTCACCGCCACCGACGACGACGGCGAGCTCTTGCATCCCGGCGACATCGTCGAGCAGACGCGGGTCATCTTCCGCAAGATCGAGCGTATCCTGCAGCAGGTCGGCGCCGGCCTCGACAGCATCGTGGAGACGACCGAGTTCTTCCTG
>DASWSO010000028.1:0-1640 GCA_036402635.1 Xanthobacteraceae bacterium | reverse complement strand
GCTCCGACCCGCTCGCGTTGCTTGCCGCGCTCACGCCGGAAGAGCGCATCGCGCTGTTCACTTAGATAATTGTCCGAAACTGAAATCACCGGTGTCATGCGCGGCGGAGCGGGGCATCCAGTAATCACCGGCCCATCACGCATGCATGGCTGTGTTTACTGGATATCCGCAAATAAAAAGAGGCCGCTGGCGCGGCCTCTTTCGCACGCGTCTCGCGGCGATCAGAACTTGATCATGTCGCTCTTGGTGATCGTCACGTTGGTGCCGAATGTCGGCAAGTTGGCGAGCTGCCACACGGTGAACTGCTCAGCATAAGGATCCACGGCCGAGATGCCGTCCACCGGCACGACCACCTTCATGCCGCGCAGCGCGGCGCCGCTGCCGACGTAAAGGATGGCGCCGTTGGCCGCGGTGCCCACCACGATCACGGTCTGGATGCCCTTCTCCTTCAGCATCTTTTCCAGATCGGTGTTGAGGAACTTGTCGGCGAACGCCTTTACCCAGGGCTCGTTCGGGCGCGGCGCGACATCCGGCAGGATGCTGCCGGGCTCGTTGTTGCCGAACACGGTGTGCATGACGGTGACGCCCTTCGCGCGCGCCTCGCCCAACAGCACCTTCATCGCCGGCACGGTCGCGACGCAGCGCGGCCGCACGCCGCAGTTCGGCGGCAGGAAGTCGAGCATCAGCAGCGCGGTGGTCTTCGGATCGAGCGTCACCGGCTTGAGCTCGGGCGGGGCAGGCGGCTTCACGCTCGCCCATTCCTCGATGATGTTGGCGGCGCCCGCCGACGGAACGGCTGCGCAGCCCACGGCCGCCGCCGCGACCAGCGCAACCGCGAAATATCGACCCTTCATTCTCTTCTTCTCCCTGCAGGATGGACGAAACCCTCGGCAGCCGACCGGCCGAACGGCGCGAACTATACGCGGTTTCGGGTGCGACCTACGGTTACCAGTATACCGGCACCCGAGACGTTAGGCCGCACCAATCCAGGCGTGATTGGCGGAGCGACGACGTCATCGGTACTCAATAAAAATCGGTGGACTTTCGCCGCACGCAGCGCGAGCCTGATCGGCATCAGAAGCCCTGTACGAGCAGGGCCCCTGCCGGCGCCCGCCGGCGATGTCGTGGTGATCCAGGGAGGATACCCCAATGCCCATTCGTGAGACATTCTCGCGCCGCACGCTGCTCAAGAGCGCTGCCGGTTCGGCGCTGCTCGCCGGCGTCGGCATGCCGGCAATCGTGCGGGCGCAGAGCGACGTCGTGCGCATCGGCCACTTGACGCCACTCACCGGCTTCCTCGGCCCGCTCGGCGAATACGCGCAGCTGGGCGTGAAGCTGGCGCAGGACGAGGTCAATGCCGCGGGCGGCGTGATGGGCCGCAAGGTCGAACTGGTGATGGAGGATTCCGTCAACCCGCAGACCGCCTCCGCCAAGGCCGAGCGGCTGATCGAGCGCGACAAGGTGACGATGATCATCGGCGAGATTTCGTCGGCGTCGGGGCTTGCGATCGGGCAGGTGGCGAACCGGCTGAAGACCGTGTTCATCAACACCGGCTGCAATTCCGATGCGCTGCGCGGCAACAGCTGCAATTCGTACATGTTTCACATCGAGGGTGCGAACTCGATGTACGTGATGGCGGC
>DASWSO010000027.1:0-8337 GCA_036402635.1 Xanthobacteraceae bacterium | reverse complement strand
GGCCGGAAAACCGGCCTCGTCGACCAGCTCGGCAAACCGGAGGATGCTCAGCGGCGCGACGATCGAGGGCTTCACCACCATGGTGTTGCCGCAGGCGACGGCCGCGCCGAAGCCCCGCGCCATCAGCTTCAGCGGGGTATTCCACGGTACGATCTGGCCGATAACGCCGAACGGCTCCCGGCGGGTGAAGTTGAAGCGGGCGCCGAGGTCCTGGTAGCTGCCCTCGATCTTGCCGGCCAAGCCGGCGAAATATTCGAGGTGGATCGCGGAGGTCGCCACCTCCATCCGGGTCTCACGGATCGGAATGCCGGTGTCGATCGACTCGATGGTCGCGAACGCTTCCAGGTCGCGCCGCAGCAGGTCCGCCAGCCGGTGCAGCAGCAGCCCGCGCTCGCGGCCAGTCAGCTTGTTCCAGGAAGGGTGCTTGAAGGCGCGGTGCGCGGCGGCGATCGCCTCGTCGACCTGCTGGTCGGTGGCCGGCGCGACGGTGCAAATCTCGCTGTTGTCGAACGGGTTGATGATGCTTGCCGCAGCCGAGCCGGCGCCCTGGACGAATTTTCCGCCGATGTAGAGGTCCGTCGCCAGACGGGCCTTCACATCCTTCATCGCAACGACTTCCATGGCTGAACTCCCTCGCGCCGTCCGTTCTGCGGCAAACGTCTAGACGTCTTAATACCATCCGTCAATAGGCTGGGGGACTACCGGCTGCGTCGGGCGGCTCGTCGCGGCGTCTCGGCCGTTGTGCCGGAATAGACCCGCAGGACCTTCGCGGCGCTGTTGCGCGGCAGCGTGATTTCGAACCGCATCCGCTCCGGAGGGTACACGAACCGCGTCAGCTCCAGCACGTTGCCCTGGGCCGAATAGGTGATGCGGTCGGTGGCGAGGCAGACGTCCCCGGCTTTCATGTGAAGCCTTTTGGCCGTGTCGGGATCGAGCGACACGGTCCTGATCACATGCTTTGCCTCCTTGATCACCAAGCCCATGGACTCGAAGATCGAGTAGGTCGTCTGCTCACCGGACTTTTGCTGCGCCAGAATGTGAGCCACCCCCGCCATCGACAACGGCAGGTGCAAGGTGGATTGTGCGATGGGTGCCTCGTTGTGCACGTAGAGCCGCGTCAACACCGCGATCTCTTCATCCCCGGTGCCGAGAACGGCGGCCACTTGCGGATCCGGCTTGGCGTGATCGAGGCCGACGATCCTGACCTCGGGTTCGATCCCTTCGCGACGCAGAGCCTCGACGATAGTCTCCGCCTGATTGGATAATTGTTGCCTCAGGTGGGGAGCGTTGACGAAGGTTCCTCGTCCTTGCCGTCGGTAGATGAGGCCGCCACTCTCCAGCTCCGCCAAAGCCTGCCGCACGGTGACGCGGCTGACTTTGAATTCCTTTGTGAGTTGCGCCTCGCTCGGCAAGGCCGCATCAGCCGCATACGTGCCCGAGGTGACACGATCGCGGAGCTTCTCCACAATCTGAAGATAAAGAGGAGCGCCTGGCTGCCGCGCAGATCCCATTGATGCCTACCTGCCGTCTAGTGCCTGTTCGGGAGCAGCAGACGTTCCATACATCTGGATGCGCCGCCGAGCTGTCAATACGCGGTCGTTTCCGCCAATGGCGTGGATCGGCGCGCGTCTGGCTGGCTGAGAGCCACCTGCCGAGCCTCAGGCGATGCTTTCGCGACCACAGATCTCGTGCATGATCGGGTTGATCGCGTATCTCTCTCACATGCACGCCATGGTCCAACCGCAATGCCCGCACAGCAAAATCGTCAGGTCCGCCTGAGATCCCGTCCGGACGGCATCCCCCAGCCGGAGCACTTCGAGCTTGTCGAAGCACCCGTTCAGGAACTCGCGGATGGCCAGTTCCTGGTGCGCAATCAGTTTCTCTCAGTCGAACCGGCCATGCGCGGCTGGGTCAGTGCCGTTGCGAATTATTCGAAGCCGGTCGGCATTGGTGAGGTCATGCGGGCGTTTGCCGCCGGAACCGTGATCGCGTCGCGCCACCGCGGCTACGCGGAAGGAGACAGCGTGGTGGGCATGCTCGGCTGGCAGGACTATGCGGTTTCCGATGGTGCCGCCGTTATGCGCAAGGTGAAGGAGAACGACCTGCCGCTGTCACTCTCGCTGGGGATTCTCGGCCTGAACGGCATCACGGCTTATTTCGGCCTGCTCGACCTGGGGCAGCCACGTCCCGGCGACACTGTGGTCATCTCGACGGCCGCGGGCGCGGTAGGCTCCGTCGTGGGTCAGATCGCAAACCTCATGGGGTGCAGCACTGTAGGCATCACCGGAGGACCGGCCAAGGCGCAGGTCTGTCGTGACGAATTCAACTATGACGTCGCGATCGACTATAAGGCGGTCGAGAACCTGAGCGACGCGATTGGTCGCGCCTGTCCGCGCGGGGCCGACGTCTATTTCGACAATACCGCGGGCGCTATCAGCGATGCCGTGCTGCCGCACATCGCGGTGCGAGGGCGCGTCGTGATCTGCGGCACGGCTTCGGTCGCGAGCTGGGATCCGCCGCCGATGGGCCCGCGGGTCGAGCGTCACCTGCTGGTCAAGCGCGCTCGCATGGCCGGGCTGTTGGTGTTCGATTATCAGGACCGATACGAGGAGGCGATCTCGCGACTGGCTGCCTGGGTGCGAGCCGGTCAGCTGCGCTACCGCGAGGAAATACGGGACGGAATTGAGAGCTGTCCCGGCGCGATTGCGGCGCTGTACCGTGGGGAGAATATGGGGAAGCGGCTCATCCGCCTTTGCGACTAGCCTCGTGCCGGAGGGCGAGCATGCGGTGCCGGCCGGCCGAAGCTTGAACCGGACCGGGTTGTTGTCCAGACTTGAGCGCGCGCAGGGAGGCGCACGCACCGCATGGATCTTCGCAAGCTCACCTATTTCGTCACCATCGCCGAGTGCGGCAGCTTCACCCGCGCCGCGCAGCAGCTGCACATCGCGCAGCCGGCATTGAGCCGGCAGATCAAGCTGCTCGAGCAGGAGCTGGGGCTCGACCTCTTGCTGCGCATGGGCCGGCAGATCCGCATGACCGACGCCGGCGAGGTTCTGCTGGCGCATGCCAAGGACCTGATCGCCGATTTCAAGCGGGTCGAGGAGGACATGCAGTCGCGCCAGCGGCGCCCGAAAGGCAAGGTCGTCATCGGCGCACCGCCCTCGCTCGGGCCGCTGGTGGTGCCGCAAGTGGTCGCGCGGGCGGCACGCGAGCTGCCGCAAATCACCTTGCGCATCCGCGAGGCGACCAGCGTCGTGCTGGAGCAGTGGCTCGACGACGCTGAGATCGACGTCGCGCTGCTCGGCAGCGAGCCCGCCGTTCAGCACAAGAACGCCACCAAAGTGACCGACGAGGAGATCGCGCTGATCGGCCGCGGCGATCTGCTGCGGGCCGTGAACGGCACGCATTCGCTGTGCGAGACCATTCCGCTGATCCTGACCGGCCAGGCGAACGCACTGATCCGGCCGATCTTCTGCTGCGCCGGCGTCGAGATCCCCGAGCCGCTGGAGATCGACGCGCTGCACGTGATCAAGGAGATCATCCTGCGCGGCCACGGCATCACGGTGCTGCCGATCGGTCTGTTTCGCCCGGAGATCGAGCGCGGCGCGATGGCGGCGGCGCGGTTCAACGGCGTCAACCTGTCGCGCTCGATCTACGTCGCGAGCTCGCAGATGCGGCCACGCTCGCAGGCCGTGGAGGCGATCGCCGGGGTGCTGCGTGCCGAAGTGGAGGAGCTGGCGCAAAGCCGAGCGCTGACGCTCGGCGGCATGGACGTGCCGCGCTGGGATTCGCTGCGCCTGCGCATGATCGAACCGGCAAGCGGCGCCCGGGACGACCTTGCGGCCCTCATCGCTCCTCTTCGGTGAACACGCGCCGGCGCCCGGCGCGGATCATGGGCGCGCAGAGCACGACCACGAGCGCGGCGGTGAAGACCAGGAACGTCATGCTGATCGGACGCTCGAGGAACACCATCGGGTCGCCCTGCGAGATCACCAGCGCGCGCCGGAGATTTTCCTCGAGCATCTTGCCGAGTACGAAGCCGAGCAGCAGTGGCGCCGGCTCGCAGCGCAGCCGGTAGAGCAGATAGCCGAGCAGGCCGAACCCGCCGAGCAGGAAAACGTCGAAGGCGCTGCGGTTGATGCTGTAGGCGCCGACGCAGCAGAACAACAGGATCGCGGGCGACAGCATGCGATAGGGCGCGGCCAACAGCTTCACCCAGATACCGACTAGCGGCAGGTTCAGCACCAACAGCATGACGTTGCCGGTCCACATGCTGGCGATCAGCCCCCAGAACAGCTCCGGCCGCTCTGTCAGCAGCTGCGCGCCCGGCTGCAGCCCCTGCATCATGAAGGCGCCGAGCATCAGCGCCATGATCGGGTTGCCCGGGATGCCGAGCGTGAGCAGCGGAATGAACGAGGTCTGCGCCGCCGCGTTGTTGGCGGCCTCCGGAGCCGCGACGCCCTCCGGCGCGCCCTTGCCGAAGCGCGA
Organism: Xanthobacteraceae bacterium; assembly: GCA_036402635.1. Lineage (GTDB taxonomy): Bacteria > Pseudomonadota > Alphaproteobacteria > Rhizobiales > Xanthobacteraceae > DASWSO01. The sequence continues at coordinate 3,849 of DASWSO010000027.1, read as the reverse complement.
CGGATCGCGCGCGATCTTCTTCTCGACCGCGTAGGCCGAGAACGAGGCGAGCGTCGGCCCGCCGCCCGGCAGCGTTCCGAGCGCGGAGCCGAGCAGCGTGCCGCGCGCGGCGGCAGGCAGGATCGATCGCAGCTCGGCCAAGGTCGGCCAGAGGCCGCGCACCCGCTTCAAAAACGTGCGCTCCTCGTCCTTGCCTTCCAGGTTCACGATCATGTCGCCGATGCCGAACAGCCCCATGGCGATGATCGCGAAGTCGACGCCGTCCATGAACGCCGGCACGCCGAACGTGAAGCGCTCGGTGCCGGAGCCGACGTCGATCCCCATCAGCGCGAGCAGCACGCCGGCGAAGATCATGGCCAGCGCCTTCAGCACGGAGCCGTGCGCCAGGATGACCGCCGCGACCAGCCCGAACAGCAGCAGCGAAAAATAGTCTGCCGGCCCGAACTTGAGCGCGGCCTCGGCGAGCACCGGCGCGAACAAAGCGATAAGGAAGGTCGCGAACGTACCGGCCATGAACGACGCCAGCGCGGCGGTCGCCAGCGCGAACCCGGCCTGGCCGTTGCGCGCCATCTGGTAGCCGTCGATGGCGGTCACCACCGAGGAGGACTCGCCCGGCAGGTTGACCAGCACCGCGGTGGTGGAGCCGCCGTACTGGGCGCCGTAATAGATGCCGGCCAGCATGATCAGCGCGGACGCAGGCGGCAGCGAGAACGTGAACGGCAGCAGGATGGAGATCGTCGCCACCGGGCCGATCCCCGGAAGCACGCCGACCAGCGTGCCCACCAGACTCCCGGTCAGCGCGTAAAGCAGATTGGCCGGCGTGAACGCTACCGACAGGCCAAGTCCGAGATTCTGCAAAAACTCCACGCGCGCACCCGTCAGAATGGCAGCAGCCGCATGGGAAGGTTCAGGCCGAAAACAAACACCAGTGCGGCGAACAGCGCGAGCCCGGTCGCCACCAGCAGCACCTCGGCGAGGCTTTTGATCGGCCGCGCGAACGACGCGATGACGATCGCCGCGATGGTCGCGGTGATCAGGCCGCTTTCGATCAGCACCCCGAACACCACGATGCCCAAGAGGATGCAGGCGAGCGGCCGCAAGCCGATACGTCCGACCGGCTCATCGCGGCGGACGAACGACACGCCGACCAGGCAGCTTCCGAGCACGACCAGGATTCCGCCCACCAGCAGCGGGAAATAGCCGGGCCCCATCCGGGCCGCGGTTCCGATCTGATAGCGAAACGCCAGCACCATGCTGGCGGCACCCAGCATGGCGAACAGGAGTCCAGACAGCAGGTTGGCGGACAGGTTAATCTTCAAGCCCATCCCCTCCTCGTCGCGCGGCACGGTCGCGGCCGGCGGTCACGCGCGACCGCCGGCGCACGCCGTTCCGGTTCTCTACTCGGCCTTGATGCCGGCGTCGCTGATCACCGCCGCCCACTTCTTCTCGTCTTCGACGATGAAGTTCAAGAAATCGTCGGCACTCTTGCTCGAGCTCGCTTTGGCGCCGCGCTCCGCTACACGGGCCTTGATTTCGGGATCGGACATCACCTGCACCACCACGCTATGCAGCTTGTCGACGATCGCACGAGGGGTTCCGGCCGGCACCAGCAATCCCTGCCAGGAGACGCCGACCGCCGCCGGATAACCGAGCTCGCCGATGGTCGGCGTGTCGGGCAGCGCCGGGCTGCGCTCCGCAGTCGAGATCGCGAGCGCCTTCAGGCGTCCGCCCTGCACGTGCGGCAGGACGGATGAGATCGTGCCGAACATCAGCTGCACGTGCCCGCCAACCACGTCGGCCGCCGCCGGACCGGCGCCGCCGCCGTACGGCACGTGGTTCAGCTCCATGCCGGCGAGGCGGCGGAACCGCTCCATCACCAGCCGATCGAGCGTCGAGGCGCCCGGCGTCGCGAAGCTCAGCTTGTTGGGCCGCTCCTTCACGTGGGCGATCAGCTCCTTGACGTTGGCGGCCGGGACGCTCGGATGCGCCACCAGCAGCAGCGGCGTCTCGGTCATGACCGAGACCGGGATGAAGTCCTTCAGCGGCTTGACGCGCAGGTCCTTGAAGAAGTGCGGGTTCAGCTCCACCGCGCCGATGTCGCCGAGGAACAGCGTGTAGCCGTCCGGCGCGGCGCGCGCCGCCGCATCCATGCCGACATTGCCGGCGCCGCCGGAGCGGTTGTCGACCACGATCTGCTGCCCGAGCAGCGCCGACATCTTTGGCGCCGCAATGCGGGCGAGAAAGTCCGAGGCGCCGCCGGGCGCATACGGAACGATCATGCGGATGACCTGGCTCGGATAATTCGCGGCGCCCTGCGCCTGCGCGCCGGTGAAGGCGGCGAACGGTCCGAGCAATGCTCCGGCGAGTATCGCGCCGGCCCGAGCGGTAAAGGTCTTCATCGATGCTCTCCCCTGTGATTCACGCGAATTGAAACCCGTGCCTCTGCCTGCGCTATTCAATAAATGGGCCAGCGGCTCGGGACGACGAGCTTGCCGCGCGCCAGCACCTGGTCGCCGAGCTCCTGACAGCGGTCGAGGATCTCGTCCTCATCGACGGTGAGGACCTTGCGGTTCTCCATCACCAACTTGCCGTCGATGAACACGGTCTCCACGCAATCTCCGGACGCGGAGTAGACGAGGTTCTGCACCTCGCTGAAATTCGGATACCACTCCGGTCGGTGCATGTTGATGAGGATCACGTCGGCCTTCTTGCCCACCTCCAGCGAGCCGATCTCGTTCTCCATGCCGATGGCTTTGGCGCCGTTGATGGTGGCCATCTCGATCGCCGTCTCGGCCGAGGAAATGCCGGCGTCGTTGCGGTAGTCCTTCGGCAGCACCGCGGCCAGGTACATCGTGCGGATCATGTCGGCGTAGTTGGAGCAGTCCGCCGCATCGGAGCCGATCGCCACGTTGACGCCGTGCTCGAGCATTTCCGGGAACCGTCCCTTCGACGACAACTCGTAATTGATCTTGAGCGCCGTGGTCGGGCAGTGGATCACGTTGGTGCCGGTATCGGCGAGCAGACGGATCTCCCGGTCGGTGCAATGCACCATGTGCACCATGACGACGTTCGGCCCGCAGCATCCCAGATTGCAGACGTGCTCGACCGGACGGCGGCCGGTCTTTGCGCGCGTGTCGGTCACTTCCTCGGTCATGGCGGCCAGATGGAAGTTGAGCGTGGTGCCGAAGTCGTCGGCCATCTTCTTGGACTCGATGTAGAGCCGGTCGGAGACGCGCCCGAGCCCGACCACGTCGACGCAGGCGCGCACCAGGCCGCCATTGTGGCCGTCGCGGAACTGTTTGAGGAACGCGAGATTCTCCCGCAGGCAGGTGTCGGTGTCCTCCAGCAGCATGCCGTGGCCGAGGATCGCCTGATCGAACGAGCGGCGTCCCATCAGGCCGCGCATGCCGATGCGGCTGACCGCCTCGATCACGGCGCTGGGGTTGTACGAGCCGGCTTCCAGGAAGGTGGTGGTGCCGGCCTTCAAGGTCTCCAGCAGCACCGTCAGGCCGCCGTAGATCTCGTCCTCGGCGTTGAGCACGGTGGCCACTTTGCCGTGCACATAGTTCGACCACAGCCATCCGCCGAGATCCTCGGGAGCGAGCCCGCGATGCATCGTGTGGTAGAAATGCAGGTGGGAGTTGACGAAGCCCGGCATGATCAGCTTGCGGCGGCAATCCACCACGCGCTTGGCCGTCACCGTCTGCTCGAGCTCGGCACGCTTGCCGATCGCCACCAGTTCCGAGCCGCGGAACGCGACCGCGCCGTCGCGAATGATACGGCGCTCCTTGTCGACCGTGATCACGGTCCCGCCGGACAGCAGATAATCGACCTTCATGACGCTCCGTT
>DASWSO010000026.1:0-3992 GCA_036402635.1 Xanthobacteraceae bacterium | reverse complement strand
CCGACCACCTTTCGGGCAGCCGACGGGGCGTCGGTCGGCGGCTGGTTCAGTCCCGCCTGCTGCGTCTTCTCGCCGTCTTCAAGTCGGCCGAGCGTGACCGACTTGGTCATCTCCTTGCCTTTCCGGACGACTTGCACGTCCACGGCCTTGCCGACCGGCGTGGAGGCGACGATGCGCGGCAGGTCGCGCGAATCCTTTACGTCCTTGCCGTCGAACTTGACGATCACGTCGCCGACTTCGAGCCCGGCGGGCTTGGAGGGGCCACGATCATCGATCCCCGCAACGAGCGCACCGCGCGCAGTGCCGAGCCCGAGCGCCTCCGCGGTTGGCTCATCCACGTTCTGGATGCGCACGCCGAGCCAGCCGCGGCGCGTCTCGCCGAATTGCTTCAGCTGGTCGATGACCGGCACGGCATTGGCCGAGGGCACGGCGAAGCCGATCCCGACCGAGCCGCCGGTCGGCGACAGGATCGCCGTGTTGATGCCGATCACCTCACCGTTCATGTTGAACAGTGGGCCGCCCGAATTGCCCTTGTTGATGGCCGCGTCCGTCTGGATGTAGTTGTCGTAGGGGCCCGACTCGATGTTGCGGCCGCGCGCCGAGACGATGCCGGCAGAGACCGATCCGCCGAGCCCGAACGGGTTGCCGATCGCGATCACCCAGTCGCCAGGCCGCATCTTGTCGGAATCGCCGAAGGGTACGGCCTTGAGCGGCTTGTCCGACTTCACCCGCAGCACGGCGATGTCGATCTTGGAATCCTTGCCGATGATCTCGGCCTTCAGCTTCGTGCCGTCGTGGAAGATGACGGAGATTTCGTTCGCGTCGCCGATGACGTGGTTGTTGGTGATCACGATTCCGGAGGAATCGACCACGAAGCCGGAGCCGAGCGAGCTCGACCGGCGCGGGCGCGGTCCCTCGCCCTGACCACCTGGGGCACCAGGGCCACCGCGCCCGCCTTCGCCACGGCGGTTGAAGAAGTCCTCGAACAGATCCTCGAACGGGGTTCCCGGCGGCAGTTGCGGCAGGGTGCGCGACTTGGTCTCTACAGTCGTGGAGGCTGAGATGTTGACCACTGCGTCTGTGACCTGGTCGGCGAGATCGGCAAGCGATTCAGGCCCGCGCGCGAAGGCGGGGCCGATCTGCACAGGGGCGGCGAGCGCCAGCGCGGCCGCGAAGCTCGCGGCCCGCAGGATCGACGGCCCTCGGCCGGAGCCCCTGGACAGGATTTTGGAAGACAGCATCGTGGGAATCCTCGTTCGGAACGCACCGGGGCAGGCGCGTCCATTCAGGACAGATTGGGGCAGGAACGCGGCCCCGGAAGAGCGTGGTCCGAATTCAACCGATCAGACGGCGCGCGGCCCAAACGATCGCGACGCCGAGCACGGCCGATCCGAGGCCGACCAGCCGCATGCGCTCACGCGGCGCCGCGGCTGCGTCCATCATGGCGCGTTTCATCCCATCCGGGAAGGACGCAAGCAGGATCCCTTCGATGGCGAGGGCGAGCCCCAAAGCTGCAACGAGCTCGCCCATCGCCGGTCAGGGTCGCGCTGGCGTACCGGGCTGCGCCGGGGTCGGCTGGGCCCCGTTGCCGCCACTCGCGGCACCGCTCCGAGGCCGCCCGGACGGGTCGCCGAAGAAGCGGAAGAAATCCGAGTTCGGCGACAGCAGAAGCCGCGTCTCGCCCGGCTTCAGCGCGGCCTCGTAGGCCTGCATCGAGCGGTAGAAGGCGAAGAAGTCCGGATCGCGTCCGAAGGCCTCGGCCAGGATGCGGTTCTTCTCCGCGTCGCCCGCGCCGCGCAGTTCCTCGGAGCGCCGGTTGGCGTCGGCGACAATCACCGTCACCTCACGATCGGCGCGCGCGCGGATGCCCTGGGCCTGCTGGGTACCTTGCGCGCGAATGTCGGTCGCCTCGCGCTGCCGCTCGGTCTGCATGCGCTGGAACACCGCCTGGCTGTTCTGCTCCGGCAGGTCGACCCGGCGCAGCTTCACGTCCACGATCTCGATGCCAAGCCCACGCGCCTGTGCGTTTACCTCGCTGGCGATGCGCTTCATCAGGGCGTCGCGCTCCGTGCGCACCACCGCCGCGAAGGTCGCGTCGCCGAGCACGCTGCGGACGGTCGAATTCACGATGGAAGCGAGCCGGTTGTTGGCGCCCGGAATGCTGTTCAGCGTCTGGTAGAAACGCAGCGGGTCGAGGATGCGGTAGCGCGCGAAGGCATCGACGACGAGCCGCTTCTGGTCCGACGCGATCACCTCCTGGGCGGGTAGATCGAGATCCAGCACGCGCTTGTCGACCGCCACGACGTTCTCGATCAGCGGCACCTTGAAATACAGGCCCGGATCGCGCGCCACTTTGCGCACGGCGCCGAAGCGGAGCACGAGCGCCATCTGGCGCTGGTCGACGATGAAAGTCGAGGCGACGAGCGCGATCAACGCGAGGATGAGGCCGGCGACGAGGCCGGTACGTAGGGTCGCGCTCATCGGGGCGCCCCCTGCTGCTGGCTAGGTCCGCTCGCTGGTCGCCGCCCCAACTCACCCAGCGGGAGATAGGGAACGACCGGCTGGGCGCCGCCCTGGCCGTCCAGGATCGTCTTGTCGGTATTGGCGAGCACGCGTTCCATCGTTTCCAGGAAGATGCGCTCGCGGATTACGTCCGGCGCTTTGCGGTACTCCTCGTAGACCTGGCCGAAGCGCGACGCCGCACCCTTGGCATAAGCGGTCGTGCTCTCGCGATAACCTTCCGCGCCTTGGATGATCTTGGTCGCCTCGCCGCGGGCTTCCGGAACGATCCGGCTCGCATAGGTCTCGGCTTCGTTCCGCACCCGGTCCTGGTCCTGCCGGGCGGCCTGGACGTCGCGGAAGGCGTCGATCACCTGCACCGGCGGATCCACCTTCTGCAGGTTGACGAGGATGATCTCGACGCCGGCGCCGTAATGATTGAGCGTATCCTGCGTGAGCTGCTTCACCTCGGCCTCGATGGCCGCGCGGTCGGTCGTGAGGATCGCCTGGATGTTGCGGCGGCCGATGACCTCGCGCATGGCGCTCTCGGCCACCACCCGGACGGTGCCGTCAGGGTTTTGCAGGTTGAACACGAAATCCGTCACCTTCGCCGGGTCGACCTGCCATTGCAGGGAGAAATCGATGTCGACGATGTTCTCGTCCCCGGACAGCATCATGCTTTCATCGGCGTTGGCGCGCTGCGTGCGGCGCGCCGCTTCGGCGGCACGCACGCCGATCTCGACCGTCCTGCGGGTCGTGACCTGCGGCTTCTCGACCGAGCCGATCGGATAGGGAAAGTTGTAGCGCAGGCCTTCGGCGGCCGTGGACACGTAGCGGCCGAAGATCATGTTGATGCCGACCTCGTTCGGCCGCACCGTGTACCAGCCCGTCATCAGCCAGATGGCAATCGCCGCGAGCAGGATGATCAGCGCGCCGCGCCCGCCCATTTGCCCGCCCGGCATAAAGCCGCGGAGCCGGTCCTGGCTGCGTCGAATGATGTCTTCCAGATCCGGTGGCCGGCCGTTGCCACCGCCCTGCGGCCCCGAACCCCATGGGCCGCCCGGTCCGCCCGATCCGCCGCGCTGGCCCCAGGGTCCGCCCCCGCCGCCACCGCCGCTCTGGTTACTCCACGGCATAATCGTCCTGTTCCGCGCACGCCAGGCGGGCCATGCCCAGGCTGACGGCGCTTGTTGTCGGCCGCACTGCAATAGTCAAGGCTGGGAAGTGGGGGCGCTCGGGCCCGGCGTCAACGCAGATGCGCCAAGCCGTCGCCGCCAGGGTTAAGGGCTGGCTGCGCCAGCCTTTGCACCGCCGGCCGCCTTCCGGAACTAAGAGTTGGGCTTGGCGGTCGTTTGGACAAGGCCGGAGTCGGCCTGCTGTTCGGCGATGCGTTCGAGGCGCGGCCGAGCTCCCTGCAAGCTGTTCGTCAGCACACCAAGCATTCTGGCCGCTGTCATCGAGATCTGCGGATGGGTTCCCTCCTCGGCGAGCTG
>DASWSO010000025.1:0-2504 GCA_036402635.1 Xanthobacteraceae bacterium | reverse complement strand
TCCAGCTGCCGCCGCGCCCGCGCATGTACTGGTAGGCGGAGTCGAGCGTGTAGGCCATGTAGGCGAGCGCGATCGCCGGCAGCGCCAGCGCCCATAAAGGCGACAGGCGGTAGAACCGCAGCGTCGGCACGAAGGCGAGCGTCATCAGGCCCCAGGCCACCAGGCCGAGAAAGCGGATACCGCCTTCGCCGAACAGCGCCAGCAGCGGCGGCGCCATGTAGGTCAGCGCCATGCCGAGCGTGGTACCGGCAAGCAGCAGCGGCGAATAGCCGAGCTGCGCGTAAGCCGAGCGCGAGACCATGCGGCGCACGTCGTCCCAGTGCGGATAGGGCCGGATGCTGCGCACCCGCTCGGTGAGGCCAAGCCAGATCGGACCGACGCGCTTGAGCTCTTTCGCCAACGAACAATCGTCGATCAGCGCGTTGCGGATGCTCTCGATCCCGCCGATCTGCCGCAACGCGTCGGTGCGCACCAGCATGCAGCCGCCGGCGGCGGCCGCGGTGGCGCTGCCCGGACGGTTCACCCAGCCGAACGGATACAGCATCTGGAAGAAGAAGATGAACGCCGGCACGTGGCTGAGCTCTGGCAGGCTCTCGCAGCGCAGCTTCGCCATCAACGAGGCGAGCACCAGCTTGCGCGCCTCCGCATGCGCGGCCAGCCAGCGCACCGAATCGGGGGCGTGCACGATGTCGGCGTCGGTCAGCAGCAGATAGTCGGGCGGCTCCGCCGCGGAGGTGGCGTCGACCCCCTGCTTGAGCGCCCACAGCTTGCCGGTCCAGCCCGCCGGCAGGCCGCGGCTCTGCACCACAGTCAGCTCGCGACCGGAGGACTCGCCGGCCGCCTCGGCGACGCGGGCGGTGCCGTCGTCGCTGTCGTCGTCCACCAGCACGACCCGGAGCCGGCCCGGATAATCCTGCCGCAGCAGCGAGCGCACGCTCTCGCCCACCAGCGCCGCCTCGTTGCGGGCCGGCACCACGGCGGTGACCGACGGCCAGCGCGCGGGCGCCGGCGTAGCGCGGTCATCGCGCTCGGCGCCGAGCCAGAACGCGCCGCGCGCGGCAATGAGGTAGAGCCAGATCGCGGCCGACAAAACGGCGATCAAGCCGAGCAAGGTGATCATAAGTAACGTGCGAACCGATTCGCCTAACCCATTGGGCTGGCTTTAAATTAGAAGGACGAACGAGCCGCCACGGCCGGATTGCCGTCACCTTACCCCAGGTGGGGCGGGAGTGGAAGGATGCCGGCCTTCTCCGGTTTAGCCCGCCTTCGCCGGCTGCGGCGTCCGTTCCGCACGCTCCAGCGGCACCACCTCGAAGCTGCGCGGCTTGCCGAGCCGCAGCACGTCGATGCGGAGCGCCTTGCCGATACGGTTGCGGTCGAGCAGACGGACGAGATCATCGACCCCCGTGACCGGTTCCCCGTCGAGCCGCACCACCAGATCATGCGACAACAGGCCGGCGCGATCGGCCGGACCGCCCTGCTCCACCGCCGTCAGCATTGCGCCGAAGCGATTGTCGAGCTCGGCCGCGAGCGCATGCCGGCGCGGCACTGGCACCGTCTGCGCCGCGATGCCGATGAAGCCGCGCCGCACCCGGCCGTGCATGATCAGCTCGCTCAGCACGTGGTTCGCTGTGTTGCTGGCGACCGCGAAGCAGATGCCCTGCGCGCCCATGATCACGGCGGTGTTGATGCCGATCACCTCGCCGCGCGAGGAGACGAGCGGCCCGCCGGAATTGCCGGGGTTGAGCGCGGCGTCGGTCTGGATCACGTCCTCGATCAGGCGGCCATTGCTCGCGCGCAGCGAGCGGCCCAGCGCCGAGATGACGCCTGCCGTCACCGTCGATTCGAAGCCGAGCGGATTGCCGATGGCGATCGCGATCTGGCCGCGCCGCAGCGTCTTGGAATCGCCGAGCCGCGCCGCAGGCAGATGTCGCGCCGCGTCGGCCCGCAACAGCGCGAGGTCGGTGTCCGGATCGATGCCGAGCAGGCGCGCTTCGGTGACGCGGCCTTCCGTGTCGGAGAGCCGGATCTCGCGCGCGCCCTGCACCACATGGCTGTTGGTGAGCACCAGCCCGTCGGGTGAGATCGCGACGCCGGAGCCGACGCCACCGCGGCCCGCTTGGCCGGAACGCTCGCGCGTCTCGACGCGGACCACCGCCGGACCGACCTGATCGACCACGGAGGAGACCGCGTCCGAATAGGCGTCGAACAGACGCCTTTCGTCGGCGGCGCGCCCTGCGAGGTCTTCGCTGCGATCGATTGCGTCAAGGATGAAGGTGGGGGTGAGGTCAAGCATGGTGCCGCCGAGGTATGCACCCGGGCGGCGGCGTTCAATGTCGCGCCTGCGCTGCGCCGCTCGCATGGCCGAGACACATTCAGCCGGCGAGCGCTTCAATCCGGCGCAAGGTTGCAACGGCGTTGGCGGCGGCTTCGCCGCGGATGGTGTTGTCGAAGATGCACCAGGCCGGCACGCCGCTTCCGGCGTGCTCCAGCAGCGCACGCGC
>DASWSO010000024.1:0-5344 GCA_036402635.1 Xanthobacteraceae bacterium | reverse complement strand
GCCTACGAGGCGCTGAAGAAGTACACCCGCGACTTCACCGAGGAAGCGCGCGCCGGCAAGCTCGATCCGGTGATCGGGCGTGACGAGGAGATCCGCCGCACCGTGCAGGTGCTCTCGCGCCGCACCAAGAACAATCCGGTGTTGATCGGCGAGCCCGGCGTCGGCAAGACCGCGATCGTCGAGGGCCTGGCGCTGCGCATCGTCAACGGCGACGTGCCCGAAAGCCTGAAGGACCGGCGGCTGCTGTCGCTCGATCTCGGCTCGCTGCTGGCGGGCGCGAAATACCGCGGCGAGTTCGAGGAGCGGCTGAAAGCCGTGCTCGAGGAGGTGAAGGCCGCCGGCGACGTGATCCTGTTCATCGACGAGATGCACACGCTGGTGGGCGCCGGCAAGGCCGAAGGCGCGATGGATGCCTCCAACATGCTCAAGCCCGCGCTCGCCCGCGGCGAGCTGCATTGCGTCGGCGCCACCACGCTCGACGAATACCGCAAGCACATCGAGAAGGACGCCGCGCTCGCCCGCCGCTTCCAGCCGGTGTTCGTGGACGAGCCCACAGTGGAGGAGACGATCTCGATCCTGCGCGGGCTGAAGGAGAAATACGAGCTGCACCACGGCGTGCGCATCACCGACGGCGCCATCGTGGCGGCGGCGACGCTGTCGCACCGCTACATCACCGACCGGTTTCTTCCCGACAAGGCGATCGACCTGGTCGACGAGGCGGCGAGCCGGTTGCGCATGGAAGCGGAATCGAAGCCGGAGCCGATCGACGAGCTCGACCGCCGCGTGATCCAGCTCAAGATCGAGCGCGAGGCGCTCAAGCGCGAAACCGATCCGGCTTCGAAAGAACGTCTGCAGCACGTCGAGGAGCAGATCGCCGAGCTGGAGCGCGAACTCGCCAACCTGACCGAGCAGTGGCGCGCCGAGAAGGAGAAGCTCTCGGCCGTGAAGCGGCTGCAGGAACAGCTCGACAAGGCCCGCATCGACCTGGAGGACGCGCAGCGGCGCGGCGACCTGCAGCGCGCCGGCGAGCTGCTGTATTCCGTTATTCCGGCGGTCGAGCGCCGGCTCGCCGAGGCGTCGGCCGCGGGCACCACCCGCATGCTGAAGCAGGAGGTGACCGCCGAGGATATCGCCGGCGTGGTGTCGCGCTGGACCGGCATTCCGGTCGACCGCATGCTGGAGGGCGAGCGCGAGAAGCTGCTGCAGATGGAAGACAAGCTGCGCGAGCGCGTGGTCGGTCAGGACGAAGCCGTCAAGGTCGTGTCCGAGGCGGTGCGCCGCGCCCGCGCCGGTCTGCAGGACCCGAACCGACCGATCGGCTCGTTCCTGTTCCTGGGTCCGACCGGTGTCGGCAAGACCGAGCTGTGCAAGGCGCTCGCGGAATTCCTGTTCGACGACGAGCACGCGATGCTGCGCATCGACATGTCGGAATTCATGGAGAAGCACGCGGTGGCGCGGCTGATCGGCGCGCCTCCCGGCTATGTCGGCTACGAGGAGGGCGGCACCCTGACGGAGGCGGTGCGGCGGCGGCCCTACCAGGTGATCCTGTTCGACGAGGTCGAGAAGGCGCACCCGGACGTGTTCAACGTGCTGCTGCAGGTGCTCGACGACGGCCGCCTCACCGACGGGCAGGGCCACACCGTCGACTTCCGCAACAGCATCATCGCGCTCACCTCCAACCTCGGCGCCGAGTACCTGGCGGCGCTGATGGAAGGGCAGCCGGCGGAGGCCGCGCGCGAGCAGGTGATGGAAGTGGTGCGGCGCGCCTTCCGGCCGGAATTCCTCAACCGGCTGGACGAGATCATCCTGTTCAACCGGCTCGGCCGCGCCGACATGAAGCGCATCGTCGACATCCAGCTGCGCCACCTGGAGAAGCTGCTGGCAGACCGCAAGATCACGCTGATCGTCGACGAGAACGCCAAGGTCTGGCTCGGCAATACCGGCTACGATCCGGTCTACGGCGCACGTCCGCTCAAGCGCGTGATCCAGAAGCACCTGCAGAACCCGCTCGCCGGCATGCTGCTCTCCGGCACCATCCGGGACGGCGACACCGTCTCGGTCTCGGTGCGCGACGGCCAACTCACCATCAACGGCGAGCGCTTCGCGCAAGCGGCGTGAGGAGCGGAGCGCTGTTTCGGCGTTCCCACAACGGAGGCCGCCATGAGCGACACCAGCATGCAGGACGAGGCCGCGGCGGCCGAACCGGCCGCCGACGCCGACGCGCTCCTCGCCGAGAACGCCGCGTTGCGCGACCGGTTGGCGCGGGCGCTGGCGGAATCCGAGAACACGCGCCGCCGCGCCGAGCGCAGCAACGAGGACATGCGCCAGTTCGCGGTGACGAATTTCGCCCGCGACATCCTTCCGGTGCTGGACAATCTGCAGCGCGCCCTGGAGGCGGCGGAGCAGCAGCCGCAGGCGGACCCGGCGCTGCTGGAAGGCGTGCGCGCCACCGAGCGGCTGCTGCTCGCCGTGCTGGGACGCTTCGGCGTCCGCCCGATCGAGGCGCTCGGCACGCCCTTCGATCCGGCGCTGCACGAGGCTATGATGGAGGTGGACGATCCGGCCGGCGAGCCCGGCACCACCGCCGGCGTGATGGAGAACGGCTACACCATCAACGACCGGCTGCTGCGTCCCGCGCGCGTGACGGTCAACAAGCGGCGCGAGGATGCGGCCCCACCCGGCTCCAGCCCGGGCGGGCCGGCCGGAGCGGATACGTATCCTCGCGCGGCGCGCGGCCGGACGTGACGCTCACGGTTCGGGTCGCCCGCCGTGCGGCCTTCATCGCAGGAGACCGCATTGGCAGCCGATCCGTACCAGACCCTCGGAGTGAGCAAGACCGCTTCGCAGGAGGACATCCAAAAGGCCTACCGCAAGCTCGCCAAGAAGCACCACCCGGACCTCAATCCCGGCAACAAGCAGGCGGAGGAGCAGTTCAAGGACATTTCCGCCGCCTATGACGTGCTCGGCGACGCCGACAAGCGCGCCCGCTTCGACCGCGGCGAGATCGACGCCTCCGGCGCCGAGCGGCCGCAGCAGCGCTACTACCGCGACTTCGCCGACCGCAACGGCGCGCCCTACAGCAGCGACGCCGGCTTCGCCGACTTCGACACCGACGACATCCTCTCGCAGTTCTTCAGCCGCGGCGGCGAAGGGCGCACCGGCAACCTGCGCATGCGCGGGTCGGACGTGCAGTACCGGCTCACGCTCGACTTCCTCGACGCGGTCAACGGCGGCACCAAGCAGCTGTCGCTGCCGGACGGATCGGTGCTCGACGTCACCATTCCGCCCGGCACGCGCGACGGCCAGATCCTGCGGCTGCGCGGCAAGGGCCGGCCCGGCATCGGCGGCGGGCCGACTGGCGACGCACTGATCGAGATCGAGGTGCGGCCGCATCCGGTGTTCAAGCGCAAGGGCGACGACATCCATGTCGAGCTGCCGATCTCGCTCACCGAGGCGGTGCTGGGCGGCAAGGTGCGGGTGCCGACGCCGAGCGGCAGCGTCACCGCGACGGTGCCGAAGTGGTCGAACACCGGCCGCGTGCTGCGGCTCAAGGGCAAGGGCGTGCCGCGTCCCGGGGGAAACCGCGGCGACGAATACGTCACGCTCAAGATCATGCTGCCGGACAAGCCGGATCCCGAGCTGGAGAAGTTGGTGCAGCAGTGGTCGGCGGGAAAATCCTACAATCCGCGTCAAGGCATGGAGGTGTAAGTGATCGAGACCAACGAATTCCTCCTGCATGCGCGCATCGACGGCGATGCGCTGGAGGCCTGGATCGAAGCCGGCTGGCTGCTGCCGCGCAGGGAGCAGGAGGCGCGGCAGTTCACCGAGATCGACGTCGCGCGCGTGCAGCTGATCCGCGATCTGCAGACCGACTGCGGCATCAATGACGAGGGCATCGGCGTCATCCTCGACCTGCTCGACCAGATGCACGGCCTGCGCCGCACGCTGCGCGGCATCCTGTTCGCGATCGGTACCCAGCCGGAGGATATCCGCCGCCGCATCATCGACCAGATCGGCGCGCCCGGCGGAGGCCGCGCGGGCGAAGAGACGCATTGAGCGCCCGTGTGGGCGTGAGGCTTGGTCTGCTGCTGGTCGCGGCCGCGATGCTCACCGGTTCCGCGTCCGCGCAGGATGCGCCGCCCGAGCGCGTGAGCTTTCCGAGCGCCGACGGCAAGGCCACGCTGGTCGGCTACTTGTACCGCCCCGCGTTGGCGGCGGGCGCGCGGGCGCCCGCCGTGGTGATGCTGCACGGCCGCGCCGGGCCTTACTCGTCGCGCGCGAACGGGCGCTATGACGCCGCCACCCTGTCGCGGCGGCATCAGGCGTGGGGCCGCCTGCTGGCGGGCGAGGGGTATGTGGCGCTGCTGGTCGACAGCTTCGGGCCGCGCGGCTACCCGGCGGGATTTCCGCGCGGCAGCTACCGCGACCGCCCGGACGAGCTCAACGAGGTCACGATCCGTCCGCTCGACGCCTACGGCGCGCTCGCCTTCCTGCGCACGCGCGCCGACGTCTCAGCCGATCGCATCGGTTTGCAGGGGTGGTCCAACGGCGGTAGCGCGACGCTGGCCGCGATGACGCAGGATGCGGACGGCATTCCGGCCGGCGGCGGCTTCCGTGCCGCGGTCGCGTTCTATCCGGCATGCGGGCTGAAGGGCCGCTTCGAGGCCGCGCCGTATCGTCCCTACGCGCCGCTGCGGGTGTTCATGGGCACCGCCGACGAGGAAGTCTCGCCCAGGCGCTGCGCCGCGCTGATCGAGCGCAGCCGCGCCGCGGGCGGCGATGTCGCGATCCGTTTCTACGAAGGCGCGACCCACGGTTTCGACGATCCCGGACGGCGCCGGCAGAGCCTCGACGCCAACGCCTCGGCGCTGGAGGACGCCAGCGCGCGGGCGCTGCAGTTCTTCGGCGCTGCGCTGAAGAAATGAGGGCATGCTGAAGGCGTCGTGCCGGCACCCGGGTCCGGCTCCGGCCAACTGCGGCATCAACGACGAGGGCATCGGCGTCATCCTCGACCTGCTCGACCAGATGCACGGCCTGCGCCGCACGCTGCGCGGCATCCTGTTCGCGATCGGAACCCAGCCGGAGGATCCGCCGCCGCATCATCGATCAGATCGGCGCGCCCGGCGGAGGTCGCGCGGGCGAAGACGCGCATTGAGCGACGGCCGTCCTCAAGACGATGCCGAGCCCGCGCTGATCACGGCGCCGGGCAGTGCGCGCCCGCATCCGCCCAGGCCCGCATCAGCGCACCGAACTCCGCCTGCGTGCCGGGCGCCGGTTCGCGACCCGCGCCGGGGTTCCAGCCCCAGCCGACCAAGCTGTCTTCGGCCATGTGCGTGATCAGCGC
>DASWSO010000023.1:0-9333 GCA_036402635.1 Xanthobacteraceae bacterium | reverse complement strand
ACGTGCTGCTGCTGGCGGGCCTGAGCACGCTGTTCATCGCCGCCAACCTGGCGGTCGGCTATACCTTCTCGACCATCGCGCAGAACCAGCTGCAGGCGATGCAGATGTCGATGATGTTCTTTCTGCCCAACATTTTGCTCTCCGGCTTCATGTTCCCGTTCGCCGGCATGCCGGTATGGGCGCAATGGATCGGCGAGTGCCTGCCGCTGACGCATTACCTGCGCATCGTGCGGGCCATCATGCTCAAGGGCGCGGGCTTCGCCGATCTGCGCTACGACGCGCTGGCGCTGCTCGGGTTGATGCTGGTGGCGATGACGATTGCGGTGACGCGGTACCGCCGCACGCTCGACTAGCGCCGCGCCAAGACGCCGAAGCGGACATAGGGGCCCCGGCGGCGATCCGAGTCGGTGACATAGCCGGCGCCGGCGGACCACTCGTAGCGGAACAGTTTCAGGCCGGTGACATGCGCTCCGACGCGGTACTGCCGGTAGGTCGGATCCCCCAATGCATGAAGTTCCGGGCCGATCCAGACCGCATCGAGCAGCCGCACGCCGGCGGCGGTGCGCGACCAGTAGCTGGGGCCGATCGTCGAGGCGGACACATTCGCCGCCAGCATCAGGTTCGGCGCCGGCTCGTACCAGAGATCGACGCCGCCGCGCACGCCGGCATGCGACCCGCGATAGCGGCTCGCCGGGTCGTCCGGGACGAAGCGGTGATGCTGCAGGTCGAGGCCGACCGCGCCGGTGAATTCCAGCTTCTCGAACTTGAACCGCCAGCCGGGCATCACCGCGCCGAGCAACTGGCTGCCCACGACCTCCGGCTGGCCCGGTTCGGCGTGGTTGCGGTAGGCGCCGGTCGCGAGCAGCAGCTTGAGCGTGAAGCCTTCGGTATCGAGGCCGCGCGGCGACCACAGCAATCCGGCATGCGCGAAGGCGCCGTTGCGCCAAAGGTCGGCGCCGGCGAAATACAGCCGGGTGAGCTGCGGAGCGGCCGCAGCGGAGGCGGCCGGCTGAGCGTCTTCGACGCTCCACGCCGATCCGGCCGCGAGCCAGCTCGCGACAATGACACCGACTACGCGACGCATGGAGCCCCCGCCCCGAATACAACCGCGGTGTCAGGGTACTCCACCTATGCGCGAAAGTCGAATCATGACGATTGATCGCGCGCTCGTCTCCGTCTGGGCCGAAAAGCCTCGGAGGCGTCCCCTCGATTGTCGAGGCCCAAAACTCGACATCGCGGTTGCGCAAGGGCTAAAGGTTGGTTGAACATCGCCATACGGATGGTCACGTGAATTCCCTGGTTTCCGCCATTTCGGACCCGAAGCGCCGCGCGATCGGGTTCCTCAACTGGGCGCACGCGATCGACCATTACGTGCTGCTGATCTTCCCGACCGTGGTGATCGGGCTGGAGGCGGTTTACGCGCGCAGCTACGCCGACCTGATCCTGCTGGGCACGGCCTGCTTCGCGGCGTTCGGGGTGTTCTCGCTGCCGGCCGGTTGGCTCGCCGACCGCTGGAGCCGGCGCAACATGATGGCGGTGTTCTACTTCGGCTGCGCCGGCTCGCTCGCCGCGGCCGCGTTCGCGTCAGATCTGTACGTGCTCGCCGCGGCGTTGTTCGCGCTCGGCGCCTTTGCGGCGATCTATCATCCGGTCGGCATGCCGATGCTGATCGACGTGTCGCAGGCGCGCGGCCGCACCTTGGCGCTCAACGGCGTCTGCGGGAACCTCGGTGCCGCGCTCGCGGCCGGCATCACCGCCGGGCTCGCGTCCTGGCTCGGCTGGCGCAGCGCCTTCCTGGTCCCCGCGATCCTCTGCGCCATCACCGGTGTGGTGTATCTCGCCGTGGTTCCCGGCGACTCGCACCGCACCGGGCAGCGCAAGAGCGCCGCCGATGTGAGCTTCCCGATGCGCACCATGCTGGTGCTGTTCGGGCTCTACGTGGTGATCTCGTTCGCCGGCGGGATCGTGTTCAACACCGTGTCGGTGGCGCTGCCCAAGATCGTCGACGAGCGCCTCGGCGGGACCATCTCGTTTTTTGCGGTCGGCAGCCTGGCGACCGCGGTGTTTCTTTGCGGTGCGGTGACCCAGCTGATCATGGGCCGGCTGGTGGAGCGCTATTCGCCGCTGTTCCTGTTCGCCGCGGCCGTCACGCTGCAGTTCGTCGGCCTGGTGTGGGCGTCGCAGTCGAGCGGGATCACGCTGCTGGTCGCGCTCGCGCTGACCATGTCGATGATCTACGGCCAGGTCACCTCCGGCGACATCGTGATCGCGCGCTACACCGCCGACGCATGGCGCGGCCGCGTCTATGCGGTCCGTTATTTCCTCACTTTCATTTCCGCGGCGCTCGCGGTGTCGGCGATCGCGCTGCTGCACCGGCGCGGCGGCTTCGACCTGGTGCTGGCGTCGATCGCCGGGGTGGCGGCCGTGCTGGTGCTCTCGGTGCAGGGCTTCGTGTTCGTGATTTCCGGAGCGGAGCGGCAACAGCGGCGCGCCGTTCAACCGGCCGAGTAGCGGGCCGCGCTACAGGAAAACGTCGCCGCCGTTCGGGCTCAGGCACTGGCCCTGGTAGTTGCGCGACTCGTCCGAAGCCAGGAACACGTAGCTCGGCACGATCTCGTCGATCTCGGCGAACTGTCCGCGCGGAATGTTGGCGCGAATGGCCTCGAGCGCCTGCTCGGTGAATCCGCTCAGCAACGGCGTGTTGGTGGCGCCCGGCCCGACGCAGTTGGCGGTGACGTTGCGCGGCCCGATCTCCAGGGCGAGCGAGCGCGTGAAGCCGATGATGCCGGCCTTCGCGGCCGTGTAATGCGCGCTTCCGGGAGCACCTTTGTAGGCAAGCTGCGAGGCCGTGTTGACGATCTTGCCGTACTCCTGCCGGTACATCATCGGCAGCACGAGCCGCGTGACCAGGAACGTGCCGCGCAGATGCACCGCGATCATGCGGTCCCACGCGTCGATCGCCAGCTCTTCGACCGGCGATTGGCCGGCGATGCCGGCGTTGTTGACCAGGATGTCGATGCCGCCAAGGGTTGCCACGGTCTTCGCCACCAGCTCTTCGACTTGCGCGGCGTCGGACACGTCGGCCCGAATGGCGGCAGCCTTGCGTCCCGTCGCCCGGATGCGTTCGAGCGTGCCGTTGGCATCGCTCTCCTGGCGCGGTGACGGATAGTTGATGACGACGTCGGCGCCTTCGCGCGCGAACGCGGCCGCGACGCCGGCGCCGATGCCGGAACTGCTGCCCGTCACCAAGGCGCGCTTCCCCTCCAACCTGCCCATCCGTGCTCCTGCCAGTATGCGTTTGCTCAAAAACCGACGCTCGCCGCGCCGACGCGCGCGGCCTCGGTTCCCCACGCGATATTTTAGTGACTAAGAAGAAATGGCAAGCGACAATCCGGCCGTCCGGGAGAACCACAGCACCATGCGCATCCTCTTCATCAATCCGAACGTCACCGAAGCGATCACCGAGATCATGGCGGAGGAGGCCCGCCGCTCCGCCGCTCCGGCGACCACGATCGTGCCGGCGACGGTGCGCTTCGGCACCCAGTACGTCGCCAATCGCATCGAGGCCGCGATCGCCGGTCATGCGGTTCTCGACACCATCGCCGAGCAGGGCGAAGGGTGCGACGCCGTCGTCATCGCGGCGTTCGGCGATCCGGGGCTGTATGCCGCGAGAGAGATGATCGACATCCCGGTCGTGGGCGTCTCGGAGGCGGCGTTCCTGACCGCCTACACGCTCGGAAGGAGCTACTCGATGGTGTGCCTGACCGAGCGCCTGCGCCGGTGGTACGTGGAATGCGCGGAGGAGCATGGGCTCGACGGCCGCATGGCGAGCGCGCGCGCGCTCGACGTCACCATCCCGGACATCGCGACCGCGCGCGAGACCTTCAAGCAGCACCTCGTCGATCTCGCGCTGCGCGTCGTGAACGAGGACAACGCCGAGGTCGTCATCATGGCCGGCGGTCCCGCGGCCGGAGTGGCGCGCGAAATCCAGGACCTCATCCCGGTCCCCACCATCGACGGGGTGAGCTGCGCGGTGCGGCTGGCGGAGATGCTGGTCGGGTTGAACGCGCGCCCGCCGCGCCGCGGCAGCTTTGCGCGGCCGCCGCACAAGCCCGCGAAGGGACTGTCGCCGGAACTGATGCGGCTGATCGCCGGACCCAGCTGAATGATGCGGCAGCCGCTGCTCAGCCGTGCGGCGGTCTGCTCCGATGCTGGGCGTTCGACGGCCGCGCGGCGTTCGGCGCCGGGGATCATCAGTTAAAATCGTTGCGCGCCAGGAAAATTATTGATCTGGTTGCGTGAGCTGAACGAGGGGGAGAACTGTTGATGCCGACCCGTTTCCTTAAGGCGGTTTTGTTGCTCGCCACCGGTGGGCTTCTGTTGCCCGCCGATGTCCTGGCGCAGGACAAGATCCGCATGACCAGCTCGTTCGCCACCGGGCAATCGAGCAGCATCTCGATGCGCGAGGTGTTCAAGCCGCAGCTCGAGACGCTCACCGGCGGAAAGCTGACGGTCGACCTGTTTCCCGACAGTCAGCTCGGCGGCGCGCGCGAAGGCGTGGACGGGGTGCGCTCCGGCACGGTGTTCGCGACCTGGGTGAGCACATCCTTCCTCACGCGCATTGTCCCGGAGATGGAGGCGCTCAGCCTTCCGTTCCTGTTTCCGGATCGTGCCGCGGCGTTTCGGACGATCGACGGGCCGGTCGGGGAGAGCCTGTCCAAGCGGATGCGCGAACGCGGTTTCGAGGTGCTCGGCTGGATGGAGCTCGGCGAGCGCCACCTCACCAACAGCAAGCGCGAGGTGCGCACGGTCGACGATCTCAAGGGGCTGAAGATCCGGCTGCAGCCGAACGAGACGCATCTCGCGACCTTCCGCGCGCTCGGCGCCAACCCGGTCACGATGGATGTGAAGGAGCTCTATTCCGCCCTGCAGCAGGGTGTCGTGGACGGCCAGGAGAATCCCTACACGGTGATCTCTTCCAACCGCTATCCGGAGGTGCAGAAGCATCTCTCGCAGACCGGGCACTTCTTCGAATACGTCATCATCATCGCCAACAAGGCGCAGTATGACGCGATGTCGGCGGCCAACCGCGAGGCGCTGCACAAGGCGCTGGTCGCCGCGGTGGCGCACCAGCGCGCCAATGCGGCCGCGACATCCGATGCGGCCCTCGCCGATCTCAAGGCAAAGGGAATGCAGGTCGTGGCGCTCTCGCCTGAGGTCAAGGACGAGATGCGCAAGCGTACGGCGGCCGTCGTCGACGAGGTGAAGAAGCGCGCCAACGCCGCCTTCGTTCAGGAGGTGCTCGACGCGGTCGGGAACAAGTAACGGCGCACGGACCCTCCCGTGCGGTTTCCCGACGGCGCGTTGCGCCTCTTCCTCGGCATGCTGGCCTGGATCGACCGCGCCGCCAGCGGCGCGGTGATCGTGCTCATGGCCGTGATGGTCGTGGTCGTGTCGTCGCAGGTGTTCATGCGGTACGTCTTGAACCAGTCGTTCGACTGGGCCGACGAGACCGCCCGCCTGTGCTTCATCTGGACGATCTTCCTCTCCATCCCGCTCGCGCTCGACCGCGGCGGCCATATCGTGATGGAGCTGCTCGTCACACGCGTCGCGCCGTACACCCGCGATCTGCTCTATCGCGCCATGGGCGTGCTGGTGATCGGCATGATGATGCTGATCGCCCGCGAGGCGTGGCGGCTCACGCTGGATAATTGGGACGACACGATCCCGTCGCTCGGCTGGAGCGGCGGCCTGTTCTTCCTTCCGATTTTCCTCAGCTGTGTCCACACCACGCTGCGGCTGGTCGCGATCCTGATGACCGGCGAGCCGCGGCGCCAAGGCATCATCGAATGAGTCTCACCATCACGATCGTGTTCTTCGTGGTGGGCGTGCTGGGCATGCCGATCGCCTTCGCACTCGGCTTCTCGTCGCTGGTCGGGCTGGCGATGAGCGGCATATCGCTCAGCATGCTGCCGCAGCGCATGCTGCACGCGGTCGACTCGTTCCCGCTGATGTCGATCCCGTTTTTCATGCTGGCGGGCGAACTGATGATCAAGGCCGACATCATGCCGCGCCTGATCGACCTCGCCAACGCGTTCGTCGGCCGCGTGCGCGGCGGCTTGGCGCATGCGACGATGCTGGCCGCGACCGGCCTCTCGACCGTGTCGGGCGCGGCGGTGGCCGACGCCAGCGCGCTCGGCAGCACGCTCGTCCCCGCGCTGAAGAAGGCCTACGGCCTGCCGTTCGCCTCGGCCGTGGTGGCGGCCGCCGCCAATCTCGGCCCCATCATCCCGCCGAGCGGCGCCATGATCGTCTATGCGATCATGGCGGGGCCGACCGTCTCCATCAACGGCCTGTTCCTCTCAGGGGTGGTACCCGGGCTGGTGCTCGCCGCAGCCATGATGGGCTGGTGCAGCTTCGTCGCCTGGCGCCGCAACTATCCGCTCACCGGCGAGGCGTTCAGCCTGTGCGGGATCTGGCGCCAGACCAAGCGCTCGCTCATCATCTTCATGATGCCGGTGACGGTGATCGGCGGCATCGTGGGCGGCGCTTTCACGGCGACGGAGGGGTCCGCGATCGCGGTCGTCTATGCGCTGGCGATAGGCTTCTTCATCACCCGCACGCTGAAGCTCTCCGACCTGCCGGAGGCGCTGCTGCGATCGGCGATCACCACCGCGATCGTCGGTGCGATGATCTGCTTTGCCGCCACCGTCACGTTCCTGTTCACCGTCGACCTGCTGCCGCAGAAACTGGCGGCGCTCACGCTCGCCATCAGCTCGGACCCGCTCATCTTCAACCTGCTGATCGCGGTCATGCTGTTCGTGGTCGGCACTTTCATGGAATCGAACGCGGCCTACATCATGCTGGTGCCGCTGTTTCATCCGATCGCGGTGCAACTCGGCATCGACCCGCTGCTGTTCGGCTTCCTGTTCGTCTACAACCTCGTCATCGGCATGCTGACGCCTCCGGTCGGCGTGGTGCTGATGGTGGTGCAGGGGGTAACCGGGGTCGAGACCAAGCCGTTCATGCGCGAGGTCTGGCCGTTCGTTGGCGTGCAGTACGCCGTGCTGCTGCTGTGCATCTTCTTTCCGCCGCTGGTGTTGTGGCTGCCTCGCATGCTCGGCTTCTGAGCGCCGGGGCGTTCGACAGGCGGCGGATCGGGCCGGAGCCCTGCGCTCACATCAGCTTGGCGGCGAGGTGCTGGACGTCCGCCTCGACCCGCTCGCACACCATTTCCGCCACCCGAAGGCGGTGGCAGTGGTGCGGGTCGCGCTCGTAGCAGAGCAGGCAGACCCGTTTTCCGCCCCGCACCAGGGCCGTCAGCTCATCCATCGCCTCGCGCGCCGGCGGCGTCGCCATGTGCTGCTCGAAAATCCGGTAGAGCTCGTCGAAACGTCCGCTGCGGGCGGCCTGCCGCCCTTCCGCCGGGGTGCCGAGCGCCCGCAAGTGCAGGTAGCCGATCTTGCGCTCGTCGAGGCCGGCGGCAAGCTGCCGCTTCGAGAAGCCGGGCCGCCGGGAGGCCGATACGGCCCGCACGTCGACCACCAGGTCCACCTTGGCCGCCGCCAGCTCGTCGAGGACGGCGGCGGCTGTCGCCTGCTCGTATCCGATGGTAGAAAGCTTGGGCATGCTCGCTCCGCGGGGGGGCCGGTCGGGCTTATCATAGGGCGGCAGGCGGCACGGACGCGAGTGCTGCCTGAGCGATCGCCGTGGTGCTGCCATGGTGCATTCCTTAGGCCATTCACCGGCTCGCCGGTCCGGCGGCAAGTTGGGAATCGGTGGAGACAGCGTGAACGCGATCAGCGGCTACATCACCCGGACCTCGTTCGGCGCGTTCGCCATGGTGCTCGTGAGCCTCACGACGGTGATCTGGCTGACCCAGGCTCTGCGCGAGGTGGATCTGATCACCAATCAAGGGCAGACGGTGCTGATCTTCGTCGGCATGACCTCGCTGCTCATCCCGACCTTGATCATGGTGATCGCACCGCTCGCGTTCATGATCGCGCTCGCCTACACGCTCAACAAGCTCAATAGCGATTCCGAGATCATCGTGATGAATGCCGCCGGCATGTCGCCGTGGCGGATCTTTCGTCCCTTTCTCGCCGTTTCCGTCATGGTCGCCATCATGACCGGCTGCATCAGCGCGTATATCGCGCCGAAAGCCCTGCGGGAGCTGCGCACCATGCTGTTCAAGGTGCGCGCCGACGTGATCACGAACGTCCTCCAGCCCGGCCGGTTCGCGCAGCTCGATGGTGGCAAGCTGACGCTTCACATTCGCGAGCGCCGGGCCAACGGCGAGTTGTCCGGCATCTTCATCGACGATCGGCGGGACCCGGTACAACGCGCCACGTTCCTGGCGGAACGCGGCCAGACCATCGAGAACGAGTCCGGCAGCTTCCTGGTGCTGGAGCAGGGCAGCGCGCAACGGCTGGATGCCCGCGAGCGCGACCCGACCATCATTCTGTTCGAGCGCTATGCCTTCGACCTGACGCAGTTCTCGGTTGCCGGCAACGCCCAGCGAAATGTGGCCACCTCCGAACGGCCGATCTGGGACTTGGCGTGGCCCGACCCGGACGAGTCGTTCTACAAGCAGAATGTCGGCCGCTTCCGCGCCGATCTGCACGACCGGCTGGTGGCCCCGATCTATCCGATCGTGTTCTGCTTTGTCGCCTTTGCGGTGCTGGGGGCGCCGCGCACGACGCGGCAAAGCCGCGGAGTCTCGCTCGCGATCACGATCACCGCCGTGATGACGCTGCGCATGATCGGCTTCGCTTGCATCGTGTTCGCCGCCAAGGTGCCCGAGGCGCTGTTTTTCCTCTACGGCTCACTGGTCCTGGCCGTGGCGGGGTCGGCCGCGTTGATCGCACGCGGCGCAATCGTCGAGCCGCCGGCGTTCCTGGTCACCGCGCTCAATAATCTGCAATCGCGCAGGCTGCGGACGGTGCAGGCGGGCGGGGCGGCCAGCAGTCTCTGAAAGACGCGGCCTCTGCACGCGGAACATCGACGAAAAAAGGGCGCGGTCTCCCGCGCCCTTTCGGTTTTGCAAGCAGGCTGCCGGGTACGAACCGGCGGCTTGCCGATCAGAAGTCCATGTCGCCCATGCCGCCGCCCGGGCCGCCCGGCATGCCGCCACCGGCGCCCTTCTTCTTTGGCATTTCGGCCACCATGGCCTCGGTCGTGATCAGCAGGCCTGCCACCGAGGCAGCGTTCTGCAGCGCGGCGCGCACGACCTTGGTCGGGTCGATGATGCCGCGCTTGACCATGTCTCCGTACTCGCCGCTCTGCGCGTCGAAGCCGTACGCGTACTGCTCCTTCTCGAGGATCTTGCCGACG
>DASWSO010000022.1:0-4057 GCA_036402635.1 Xanthobacteraceae bacterium | reverse complement strand
GGCGGGCTCAAAGGCCCGATCATGAAGGTCGCCCAGCTGATGGCGACCATTCCGGACGTGCTGCCGCCCGAATACACCGCCGAGCTCGCCAAGCTGCAGAGCCAGGCGCCGCCGATGGGCTGGGCCTTCGTCAAGCGCCGCATGACCGCCGAGCTCGGCGCCGGCTGGCAATCGAGGTTCAAGAGCTTCGAGCATCACCCGGCGGCGGCCGCCTCGCTCGGCCAGGTGCATCGCGCGCTCTCGCGCAGCGACGCGCCGCTCGCCTGCAAGCTGCAGTATCCCGACATGCAGTCCGCCGTCGAAGCCGACCTGCAGCAGCTCGACTGGCTGTTCGCCATCCACCGCCGCATGGACCCGGCGATCGACACGGTCGAGATCGCCAAGGAAATCGGCGCGCGCGTGCGCGAGGAGCTCGACTACCGCCGCGAGGCCAAGCACGTCGCGCTCTACCGCACCATGCTGGCGGACACCGACCTGATCCGGGTTCCGAACGTATGGCCGGAGCTTTCCACCGGCCGTCTGCTCACGCTCGACTGGCTGGAAGGCCAGCCGCTGCTCGCCTTCAAGGATGCCGCGCTCGAAAGCCGCAACCGGCTCGGCACGGCGATGTTCACCGCCTGGTGGTTCCCGTTCAGCCGCTTCGGCGTGATCCACGGCGATCCGCATCTCGGCAATTACACCGTGTTCGACGCCGACGGCGCGCCGGGCGGCATGAACCTGCTGGACTACGGCTGCATCCGCATCTTCCCGGTCCGCTTCGTCGGCGGCGTGATCGACCTCTATCGCGGCCTGCAGCACGGCGACCACGAGCGCGTGGTGCATGCCTACGAGACTTGGGGCTTCCGCGGGCTCAGCCGCGAGCTAATCGACATCCTCAACATCTGGGCGCGCTTCATCTACGGCCCGCTGCTCGACGACCGCGTGCGCAGCATCGCCGACGGCGTCAAGCCATCCGAGTACGGGCGGCGCGAGGCCTTCCGCGTGCATCGCGCGCTGCGCGAGAAGGGCCCGGTGCGGGTGCCGCGCGAGTTCGTGTTCATGGACCGTGCCGCTATCGGCCTCGGCGGCGTTTTCCTGCACCTGCGCGCCGAGCTGAACTTCTTCCGGCTGTTCAACGAGGCGATCGAGCGCTTCTCGCTCGAACGGGTGGCCGAGCGGCAAGCCGCCACACTCGCGGCAGTCGGACTTCCGCCGGCCGAATAGCCGGTCGCGCCGCGCTGCCGTTGCCCTCCCGGCTCAATTGCGATAAGCCCGATGGAGCGATTGCAAGGCTCCGGAGAGTGACATGGCGCAGCATGGCGAGGTCGAATACACGACCGCGACCGGCAACGATTACGAAGAGCACGAGAAGACCTATCGGCTGTTCGTCAGTCTGCTCAAGTGGAACATCTATTTCATCATCGGCATCCTGATCCTGATGGCCTACTTCCTCACATGATGGGCGGCTCGCCCCTCGCCGCCGGGTCGTTTTTTCAAAGGCAGCTGCGGAAGCACGCATGAAGATCGCGATCCCTGCCGAGATCGATCCCGCCGAGCCGCGGGTTGCCGCAACTCCCGACACCGTCAAGAAATTCAAGACCCTCGGCGCCGACGTGGCGGTCGAGCGCGGCGCCGGCCTGCAGGCCGGCGTGTCCGATGCCGAGTACGAGGCGGCCGGCGCGCGCATCGGCTCGAGCGCGGCCGACACCGTCGGCGACGCCGACCTCGTGCTGAAGGTGCGGCGTCCGGCCGCATCCGAGCTGCCGAATTACCGGCGCGGCGCCGCCGTGATCGCGATCATGGATCCGTTCGGACACACCGAAGCGTTGCGCGCCATCGCGGATGCCGGCGTCAGCGCCTTCGCGATGGAGCTGATGCCGCGCATCACCCGCGCCCAGGTGATGGACGTGCTCTCTTCGCAGGCCAATCTGGCCGGCTACCGCGCCGTGATCGACGCCGCCGCCGAATACGGCCGCGCGCTGCCGATGATGATGACCGCGGCCGGCACCGTGCCGGCGGCGCGCATCTTCGTCATGGGCGCCGGCGTCGCCGGTCTGCAGGCGATCGCCACCGCCCGCCGGCTCGGCGCCGTGGTGACGGCGACCGACGTCCGCCCCGCCGCCAAGGAGCAGGTAGAAAGCCTGGGCGGCAAGTTCGTCGCGGTCGAGGACGAGGAGTTCCGCCAGGCCGAGACCGCCGGCGGCTATGCCAAGGAAATGTCCAAGGAGTACCAGGCGAAGCAGGCCGCGCTGGTCGCCGAGCATCTGCGCAAGCAGGACATCGTCATCACCACCGCGCTGATCCCCGGCCGGCCGGCGCCGAAGCTGATCTCGCGCGCGATGGTCGCCTCGATGCGGCCCGGCTCCGTGCTGGTCGACCTCGCGGTCGAGCGCGGCGGCAATGTCGAAGGCGCGCAGGCCGGCGAGCTCGCCGAGGTCGGCGGCGTCAAGATCATCGGCTACAGCAATGTCGGCCGGCTCGCCGCCACCGCATCGAGCCTTTACGCCCGCAATCTCTACGCCTTCGTCGAGACGCTGATCGACAAGGCGACCAAAGCGCTGGCGATCGACTGGGACGACGAGATCGTGAAGGCGACGGCGCTGACCCGCGACGGCGCCGTCGTGCATCCGAGCTTCCAACCGAGCAGGCCGGCGGAGGCCGTGCGGTCGTGAGCAACGCGCGCACCGCGGGCTCCGATGCTACCCGCGCGCAGCGCATTCAGGTTGGAGAGGACACGGCATGGCGATGACCCCGCAGGAAGCCGCCGACCGCGCGCAGGCCGCCGCCGAGATGGCGCGACAGGCGGCGCAGGCCGCGCAGGACTACGCCGAGATCGCCGCCACCGCCGTGCATGCCGGCACCGCCGGGCTGATCGATCCGTTCATCTTCCGGCTCTCGATCTTCGTGCTGGCGGTGTTCGTCGGCTACTACGTCGTCTGGTCGGTAACGCCGGCGCTGCATACGCCGTTGATGTCGGTGACCAACGCAATCTCCTCGGTGATCGTGGTGGGCGCGCTGCTGGCGGTCGGAGTCAATGTCACCGCCGAAGAGCCCGGCACCGGGCTCGCGCGCTGGCTCGGGTTCATCGCGCTGATTCTCGCGAGCGTGAACATTTTCGGCGGCTTCCTGGTCACCCAGCGGATGCTGTCGATGTACCAGAAGCGGAAGTGAGGATCGCGCGATGAGTCCGAACCTCGCGGCGCTGCTCTACCTGGTCTCCGCGGTCCTGTTCATCCTGTCGCTACGCGGCTTGTCGGGCCCGGAGACGAGCCGGCAGGGCAACCTGTTCGGCATGATCGGCATGGCGATCGCGATCGTCACGACGCTCGCTTTGGCGCGTCCGGCCGGCGTGACCGGGTGGCTGTTGGTGGTGATCGGAATGGGGATCGGCGGCGGCATCGGCGCCGTGGTCGCGCGCCGCGTGCCGATGACCGCGATGCCGCAGTTGGTGGCGGCGTTCCACTCGCTGGTCGGCCTCGCCGCCGTGCTGGTGGCGGCGGCCGCGCTGTACGCGCCGCGCGCCTTCGGCATCGGCGCTCCCGGACTCATTCCGCGGGCCAGCCTGATCGAGATGTCGCTCGGGCTCGCCATCGGCGCCATCACCTTCACCGGCTCGATCATCGCATTCCTCAAGCTCGACGGCCGCATGAGCGGCAAGCCGATCATGCTGCCGATGCGGCACATGGTGAATCTCGGCCTCGCCGGCCTGCTGGTGCTGATGATGATCATCTTCGTCGCCACGGAGAGTCCGGCGGCGTTCTGGATGATGGCGCTGGTGGCGCTCGTGCTCGGCGTCACCATCATCATCCCGATCGGCGGCGCCGACATGCCGGTCGTGATCTCGATGCTCAATTCGTATTCCGGGTGGGCCGCCGCCGGCATCGGCTTCACGCTCGGCAACTCGGCGCTGATCATCACCGGCGCGCTGGTCGGCTCGTCCGGCGCCATCCTCTCCTACATCATGTGCAAGGGGATGAACCGATCCTTCATCTCGGTGATCCTCGGCGGCTTCGGCGGCGAGGTGGCGGGACCCGCCGGGACGGTGGAGACGCGGCCGGTCAAGCAGGGCTCCGCCGAG
>DASWSO010000021.1:0-6251 GCA_036402635.1 Xanthobacteraceae bacterium | reverse complement strand
GCGGCCGGAATGCCGCGCTCCACCTGCGTGTCCTCGCCCTCGTAGAACACGCGCGGCAGGTCGATCGCCGCCTGCGGGTCCATGCCGTAATCCACCATATTGGTGATGACGTGAGCGTGGCCCATCGGCTGGTAGTGCGCGCCCATGACGCCGAACGGCATCTCGACCCGCCCGCCGCGCGCCGCCATTGCCGGGATGATCGTGTGCATCGGCCGCTTGCGTGGCGCGATCGCGTTCGGATGGTCCGGCTCGAGCGAGAAGCAGGCGCCGCGGTTGTGCAGCATCACGCCGGTCTTCTCGGTGGCGATGCCGACACCGAACACGCCGTAGAGCGAGTTGATCAGCGACACCGCCATGCGGTCGCGGTCCACCACGGTGAGGTAGACGGTGTCGCCGCGCGGCATCGGCGCCTGTGGCAGCGCGCTGCGCCGGGCCGGATCGATGTGCGCGGCGAGCTTTTCGGCGAACGCCTTGTCAAGCAGCGCCTCGACGGCGGTCCGCATCGCGGAGGGCTCGGCGATGTGGGTATCGCGCACCGCGAAGGCGAGCCGCGCCGCTTCCAGCGCGAGATGCAGGCGGTCGGGCCCGAGCGGATCGAGGCTCTTGAGGTCGAAGCGTTCCAGGATGTTGAGCAGCACGAGCGCGGTGAGCCCCTGTCCGTTCGGCGGGATCTCGATCACGTCGAGGCCGCGATAGTTGCTGCTGATCGGGGTGACCGCCTCGCCGCGATGCGCGGCGAGATCGTCGATCGTCATGACGCCGCCGTTCGCCGTCACAGTCGACGCAATGTCCTCCGCCACCGCGCCCTCGTAGAAGCCGCGCGGCCCCTGCTCGGCGATCGCCCGCAGCGTGGCGGCGAGCGCCGGCAGCCGGACGGTGTCGCCAACTTCCGGGGCGCGGCCGTTGACTAGGTACTGGTGCGCGGCGCCGCGGTTGGCGAGCAGGCGCGAGACCGCGCCGCGCCAGTCGTAGTTCACCCGCGGTGCGACCGGAAATCCGTTCTCCGCATAATGGATGGCGGGCGCGAGCGCACGCGCCAGCCCGAGCCGGCCGTGCGCCTGCAGGATCGCGTTCCAGGCCTCCACCGCGCCCGGCACCGTCACCGCATGGATCGAATCCATGCCGATGCTGCGCATGCCGAGGTCGCGCAGCGCCTCCAGCCGGACGGCCGCGCCGGTGCGGCCGGAACCGTTGTAGCCCCACACCGGCTTGCCGGGCGGCGCCACCAGGCAGAAGCAGTCGCCGCCGATGCCGGTCATCTGCGGCTCCACCACGCACAGCGTCGCCACCGCGGTGACGGCCGCGTCGGCGGCGGTGCCGCCGGCGCGCAGCGACTCGATCGCGGCGAGCGTCGCCAGCGGGTGCGAGGTCGCCGCCATGGCTTCGCCGGCGTAGACCGGCGAGCGGCCGGGAACGTGGAAGTCGCGCGTCATTATCGGCTTACCGGCAGAGGGAGATTAGCTTGCGGAGAGATCAGGGGGTGTCGGCGCGCTCGACCGTGTAGTCGCGCGTCGCCGAGCGGATCGACACCGAGTAGCCGCCCACCACGTCGACCAGGCAGATCACGATCAGCAGGGCGAAGATCGAGGTCCCGGCCTGGCGCACCAGCAGGAACTCCACCAGCGCGCCGATGAAGACCAGCGTGGACAACATGTGGTCGATGATCGAGCGCTGGGTGTGGCGGGTCGCCTTGACGATCTCGAAGAACAGCAGCACCAGCGCAAGCGCGATCAGCAGCTCGCCGGCCGAGACCGTCCAGTCCGCCCCCGACATCATGTGGATGGTGAACAGCGGCTTGAGCCAGTCGCTCGGGTCGGCCTGAATCAGGAACGCGAAGATGTTGTAGATCGCGATCGGGATGATCAGCAGCGGGAAACCCAGAATGGCCACGGCCTAGCTCCTCCGCCTATCCGCGCCCGGGCTCAAACGTCCGCCGACTTGACCTTGAGGATCTGGCGGCCCTTGTACATCCCGGTCTTCAGGTCGATGTGATGCGGGCGGCGCAGCTCGCCGGAATCCTTGTCCTCGACGTAGGACGGGCGCTTGAGGGCGTCAGCCGAGCGGCGCATGCCGCGCCGCGACGGCGAGGTTTTTCTTTTCGGAACAGCCATTTGGTTCTCCTGGAGGGCGGGGGCCCGGCGCGGACGCGGGCAGCCGGCCCGTTCGGGCCGCGCTTATAAAGGATGCCGGTGCGGGTGGCTAGCCTTTCCGGTTCCCGGGCCGATTTTGCCGTTCGCCTCCCCATTTAACGGGGGCACAATAAATGCCCATGGTGTTCCTGGTTTGGACGCCACGCGGAGAGGCCCTGCACCTCGTCTCGATGCGGCACGGCCCTGACGAGAGCAGGTATTTAGCACGAAATTCTGCTTGTCGGCGCCGCGAGTTCCTCCCCCGAATGCTACGACAGCTCCGCGCCGAGCCCGCGCATCATGTCGGCGAAGCCTGGGAAGCTGGTGGCGATGAAGCTCGCATCGTCGACGCCGACCGGCTTTTCGCTCGCCAGCCCCATCACCAGTGCCGCCATTGCGAGGCGGTGGTCCATGTGGGTCGCGACCAGGCCGCCGCCGGTCACATAGCCGTTGCCGTGCACGATCAGATCGTCGCCTTCGATCTCGACCTCGACGCCGTTCACCTGCAGCATCGCGGCGGTGGCGGCGAGCCGGTCGGATTCCTTCACCCGGAGCTCCTGCAGGCCGCGCATGCGGGTGGTGCCTTCGGCGAACGCCGCCGCCACCGCCAGCACCGGATATTCGTCGATCATGCTGGGCGCCCGGTCGGCCGGCACGTCCACCCCGCGCAGCGTCGATCCACGCACGCGCAGGTCGGCCACCTCTTCGCCGCCCTCGGCGCGCTGCTCCACCGGCTCGATCGCGGCTCCCATCTCGCGCAGGGTGGCGATCAGGCCGGTGCGCAGCGGGTTCATCATCACGCCCCGCAACAGCAGGTCGGAGCCCGGCACCAGCAGCGCCGCCACCA
This sequence comes from Xanthobacteraceae bacterium, assembly GCA_036402635.1. GTDB lineage: Bacteria > Pseudomonadota > Alphaproteobacteria > Rhizobiales > Xanthobacteraceae > DASWSO01. Next base: position 3,275 of record DASWSO010000021.1, on the reverse strand, counting down.
GCGGAAACGCGGCCGATGAGGGGTCCGCCGGCACCATCACCGGCGCCGGGCTCAGCTCCGGCTGCCCCTCGACCGTAATGCGGCGGCCATGCGCGCCCTCGGGCGTGACCGTCACCTCGGCCCCGAAATGGGCGAGCAGGCGCTCGGTATGGTCGCGGCTCGCCTCCCGCTCGACCACCGTGGTGGCGCCGGGCGCCGCCAGGCCCGCCAGCAGCACGGCGGACTTGATCTGCGCCGAGGCGACCGGAGTTTCGTAGACGACCGGCATCGGCTCGCGCGCGCCCTGCAGCGTGAGCGGCAGCCGCTTGCCGTCGCCGAGCTCGACGGCCTTCACTCCCATCAGCAGCAGCGGGTCGAGGATGCGGCCCATGGGTCGCTTGCGCAGCGAGGCGTCGCCGTCGAATGCGACCCGGATCGGAGATCCCGCGACGGCTCCCATGCTCAGCCGCACCCCGGTCCCGGAATTTCCGAAATCGAGCGGACCACGGGGCTCGGCAAAGCCGCCAACCCCGACGCCGTGCACGTGCCAGCGGCCGGGGCCTCGACGCTCCACCGTGGCGCCGAGCGCCCGCATGGCGGCGGCGGTGTTGAGCACGTCCTCCCCCTCCAGTAGGTCGGTGATGACCGTCTCTCCCACGGCCATGGCCCCGAAGATCAGCGCCCGGTGCGAGATCGACTTGTCGCCCGGCACGCGCACCTGCCCGCGCAACGGGCCGGAGCGCCGCGCGCTCAGCGGAAAAGGGGCGGACTGGCTCATGCGGATTCCTTACAGCGGCGGGACCGGCGCGCCGGTCGGCCGCCAGAATGTCGATCCAGCCCCCTGTTGTCCGGGCCGTCGCGGCCTATCTAAGGCGGCCAGGGCTCCTATTGACAGCGAGATTGCGACTCGCCAAGGGAAGGCCCCGCTTTTCCCCCTTCGTGCAAGGATGACCTCGTGGCGAAACCCGGCCTCGGCACAAAACGGCTTTGCCCGCATTGCGGCGCCAAATTCTACGACCTCGACAAGGATCCGATCGTGTGCCCGAAGTGCGGCTCCGAGGTCCAGATTATCACCGCACCGACCCGCGGCGGGCGCCCCGAGCCCGCGCGCGCTGCGCCGGTAGCGGTGGTGGAACCCGAGGTGGCGGAGACCCCCGACGCCGAATTCGTCTCGCTGGAGGAAGCTGACGCCGAAGCGACCGGCAGCAAGGTGGCGGTGGCGGACGTCGACGAAGAGGAAGACACCGAGCTCGCGGTCGAGGACGACGACGACGCACCGTTCCTGGAAGAGACCGAGGACGAAGACGAAGACGTCAGCGACATCATCGGCGGCGACATCGCCGACGAAGAGGAGACTTGAGGCGCCCGGGGAAATGTGGTCTCAGGGGGCGCGACGCCGCGTCGGCTGAATGTCACGCCCCGGCGTGGCCGCTGCACGTGAGCTCAAGGATAGGCAGGAATTCGCGAAGTCCCCAAACTTCGCGTCCACGGTTGGGGCCATAGCTCAGTTGGGAGAGCGCTTGAATGGCATTCAAGAGGTCGGCGGTTCGACTCCGCCTGGCTCCACCAGCTAAGCGATGAGAAATAAAACGAATTTCTGAGCGCTTAGGGGCTCACGCTCTTCATCCGCGGCCCCGGTGCCGGGGTGCGGTCAATGCCGGCGCAGTCCGGCCTCGCGATTTCCGGCGCGAATTCCCGCAGCTGCCCCCGCCACCGCGTTCGAAGCACGACACCAGACCGGGCGCCCTAGTTCTGCGAAATCTTGGAGCCCTTCAGCGTCAGGTCGCTAGAGGCCTTGCAGGCCATCTTGCCGGATGCCTGAACCGTGACGTTGTTGCCGTTCAGGGCGAAGTCGCCGTTCTTTTTGCCGGCTGCGCTGAATGATCCTGTTTTGAACAAGACCTCGTCGCCGGCCTGGACTTCCAGTCGCTTGCCGGTTTGCTGCAGCGTCGACTCTCCTGCGGTTTCCGTGAGCGTGCCCGCCGCGGTGATTCGAACATCCTTGCCGGCAGTAACTGCAACATTTGCACGACCGGTGAGCGAGATTTCGCGCCCGGCGAGCACCTGATAATTGGCGCCCGCGTTGACTTGGACCTGGGAACCGGCGGTGAGCACCACACTGGCACCGATATTAATTTGTGCGGCCCCGCCAACGTCTATCCGGGCAGTCCCGGCGGCAGTTATCGCAAGCGACGAGCCGGAGACGATCTGAACTCCGCTCGGGCTGATCACGAGGGAGTTGCCGCCCGCCGAGAGAACTTTCGTTGATCCGCCGATCATCTGTTCAAGGCCGCGCACTCGCTCCTCAAGGGCGCGAACCATTCCTACAATTCGCGCAAACTCCTCATCACTTGCCATGAACTCTCTTCCCATTCCGAAGCGCACGCGCGCCGCCGCGAACGCTAGCAGAGATTTGTTAGACGCTAGTACCGCACCAACTAGGAGGCGTGTGCGTTGCGCCCCTTGTGGCGGCAGCGGGTGCAACGCGCACGCCTCGCAGATCTGGATTTACCGCGCGCGACGGTTGAGCCATAGGCATAAGGGAGCGGGTCGCGCTGCGTTCGCCCTCCGATGGCGCTCCCGTGTCTGCCAGCTGTTGCCGATTCTGCGACCAGCGTCTGGAGAGAGCATGCGGTTTCACGGTCTTGATCACGTCGGCGTCCGAGTCGCCGACGTGGAACGCGCCAAGCGCTTCTATGTCGATGTCCTAGGCCTGCAGCCGCGGCCGGAGCGTCCCAACTGGCTCGGACTTGATCAGGGTTTTCCGGTGCACTTGATGCAGTCCACCACGAACGAGCCGCGGGCGGCGATGGAGCCGGCGCGGCATTTCGCGTTGCGTGTCGATCGGCTGGAGGACGTCGTCGCGCTGCTGCTTGCCCATGGGCTGCGGCCGTTCCAGGCAACCGCCGACCAGAAGCAGCATCGCGACCTCACTTCCCCCGATGATGCGCTCGATTTTGGCATCGGCACGGTGTTCGTCGAGGACCCGGATGGCAATGTCGTCGAGTTCGTCCAGCACGGCCGCGGCGTGTTCGAAGGCGTAGGCTGAGAAAGGACCACGCGCGACACCGACACCCCCTCCCCGCGCGCGTTTTGGCAGGCTACGATGCGCCAAGCGGTCACGCACCGGTCGTCCGGCTGTGCTAGCCACCGATGGGCGTGAAATAAGCCAATACGAGAGGGAGGAAGTTCATGCGGGTTCGGAATCTGATGCTGGGCGCGGCACTGGCCACGCTCATCGGCGGCGCCTCGGCGGCGCAGGCGGCGATCGAGATCCAGTGGTGGCACGCGATGAC
>DASWSO010000020.1:0-8445 GCA_036402635.1 Xanthobacteraceae bacterium | reverse complement strand
CATTGGAGGTCCAGACCTCGAAATCCTCGCGGCCGTGTCCGGGCGCGGTGTGCACGAAGCCGGTGCCGGCGTCGCCGGTGACGTGATCGCCTTGCAGCAGCGGCACGTCGAACTCGTAGCCGAGGTCGCGCAGCGGATGCGTGCATAACACCTCCGCCAGCACCTCCGGCGGAACGCTGCCGAGGATCTCGTAGCCCTCCACCTTGGCGGACTTCATCACCTCGTCGACCAGGGTGCGCGCCAGCACCAGCCGGTCGCCTACTTTCGCCCAGTTGCCGGCCGGCGCATCGGTGACGCGGCACAGCACGTAACCCTGCTCGAGCCGGGACGAATACGCGATGGCGCGGTTGCCGGGGATGGTCCACGGCGTGGTGGTCCAGATCACCACCGAGGCGCCGACCAGGTCATTCGGAAACGACAGCGTCTTGCCCTCGCCGCCATTCACGGATGGAAGCGAGGAGCTGCGCTCCGCGCCCTCGTAGCCGTGCACCGGGAACTTCACCCACACCATGTCGGAGGTGTAGTCCTCGTACTCGACCTCGGCCTCGGCCAGCGCGGTCTTCTCCACCACCGACCACATCACCGGCTTGGAGCCGCGATAGAGCGTGCCGTTGGCGGCGAACTTCAGGAGCTCGGCCGCGATCGTCGCCTCGGCGAAGAAATCCATCGTGGCGTAGGGGTTGTCCCAGTCGCCCTCGACGCCGAGCCGCTTGAACTCCTCGCGCTGCACGTCGAGCCAGTGTTGCGCGAAGGCGCGGCACTCGGCGCGGAACTCGATGATCGGCACCGTGTCCTTGTTCTTCCCCTTGCGGCGGTACTCCTCCTCGATCTTCCATTCGATCGGCAGGCCGTGGCAGTCCCAGCCCGGCACGTAGTTGGAATCATGGCCGAGCATCTGCTGGCTGCGCGTCACCACGTCCTTGAGGATCTTGTTGAGCGCGTGCCCGATGTGGATGTTGCCGTTCGCATACGGCGGGCCGTCGTGCAGGATGAAGCGCGGACGCCCCTCGCCGGCCTCGCGCAGACGGTCGTAGAGCCGCAGGCGCTGCCAGCGCGCCAAGAGCTCCGGCTCCTTCTGCGGCAGTCCGGCCCGCATCGGAAAATCGGTTTGGGGCAGGAACAGCGTTTCGCTGTAATCGCGGGCTTTCTCGGTCATGACGAGGTCCGGTCGGCTGAGGTGAGGGCAGGGGATCGCGAAGGCTCCCGGTCTCCCGCCGCGCCGCAAGCGCTCAGGCGGAAGCCGGGCCGCTAATCCGTCGGACAGCCGAGCCGATGGCCCGAAGAGTGAGACGCGGTGCGACCATGCGGGCTCCTTTAGCAGGCGCGCCGGTGAGGGGAAAGCCGCAACCGTCAAGCCCGGCCAGGACCGGGACACCCGCCGCTACGGTAAACGCGGCGGGAAGCGGGTCGGAGTGGCGGCGGCCAGGATTTCCCGCGCCGCGCGCGCGTCGTCGTCCATCTGCCGCACCAGTGCGGCGGCGCCGTCGAACCGCAGCTCCGGCCGGATGAAGTCGATCAGCGCGACGTCGATCGCCCGACCATAGAGGTCGCCGGTAAAGTCGAAAATGAAGACCTCCAGCAAGGGCGCACCGTTGTCGAAGGTCGGGCGGCGGCCGAAGCTCGCGACGCCGTCGTGGGTTTCACCGTCGATACCGACCCGCACCGCGTAGATGCCATGCATCAGCTCGCCGGACGGATCGAGCCGCAGATTGGCGGTGGGGTAGCCGAGGTCGCGGCCGCGCTTGTCGCCGTGCCGCACCGTGCCGCCGACGAACCACGGATGTCCGAGCAGGTCCTGGGCGGCTCGGACCTCACCGTGCGCGAGCGCGGCCCGCACCGCGCTCGACGACACCCGCTGGGTTCCGCGGGCGAGCGGCGGCACCACCTCCACCGGGAAACCGCGGCGCTCGCCCTCGCCGGTGAGGAACGCCGGCGAGCCGCTGCGGGCGTGCCCGAAATGGAAGTCGTAGCCGATCGCCGCGCCGGCGATCGCCAGACGCTCCACCAGCACCTGGCGCACGAACTCCTCCGCCGACAGGTCGGCGAGCGCCGCATCGAACGGCAGCACGATCGCGGCATCCAGGCCGGTGCCGGCCAGCAGCCGCAGCTTCATGGCCGGATCGCTCAGCCGAAACAGCGGCTCGTCGGGCCGGAAATAGCTGCGCGGATGCGGCTCGAAGGTCAATGCCGCCGCCGGGCGGCCGAGCGCGCGGGCCCGCGCCAGGGCGGCCTCGACCACCGCCTGGTGGCCGCGGTGGAGGCCGTCGAAGTTCCCGATCGCCACGACGGCGCCCGGCAGCGCCCCGGCGGTGTCGCCGTGCACCACCCGGAAAGGTCGCGCCGAGCCGGGAGCAGTCGTCATGTGGCTGAGAAATCCGTTCTGGAAGGGCGGGACGGTGCCGTTCGGGACGCCGTCAAGTCAAGCATGCCGCGCCGGCGCCGCCGGGTTAACCGGGGATTCAGCCGCACCCGCTAGGGTGTGGTCTCGGGGCGCGCTCGCGCAGCGCGCGGCAAGCGGGCTTCCAATCGAGATCAAGACGGGGCGGGCAGCTCGCGACCGGGGACCGGCGAGCACCCGAGGGGGGCGTTGATGGCGGTCGATCTCTCGATGCCGATCCTGGTGGTCGACGACTACAACACGATGATCCGGATCATCCGGAATCTGCTCAAGCAGCTCGGCTTCGAGGACATCGACGACGCCACCGACGGCTCCGCCGCGCTGGAGAGATTGCAGCACAAGAAATACGGGCTGGTGATCTCGGATTGGAACATGGAGCCGATGACCGGCTACGAGCTGCTGAAGGAAGTGCGCGGCCAGCCGGCGCTCGCGAAGACGCCGTTCATCATGGTCACCGCCGAATCCAAGACCGAGAACGTGATCGCCGCCAAGAAGGCCGGGGTCAGCAACTACATCGTCAAGCCGTTCAACGCGCAGACATTGAAAACCAAGATCGAGGCGGCGTTCGGCGATTGAGCCGGCGCCTAAGTCTCGCAAGGGAGCTGCCATGTCGCTGGCCAATACCCAGGCGCTCGATGATCTGATCGGGCAGATCCGGCGCAGCGACGGCGCCGAGGTCTCGCTGGCCGACGTGGTGCGGCTCGCCGAGCTCAGCACCGAGGCATTCCGCACCTTCTTCGCCGGGGTCGATTCGGCGATGCTGCGGGAATTGCGCGAGATCGCCGACTACATCAACGCGATGCGGTGCGAGATCGGTACGCTGCAGGCCAACGACATCAAGAACTCCCGCATTCCGGCTGCCGGCCAGCAGCTCGACGCGATCGTGCAGGCGACCGAGGAGGCGACCCACACGATCATGGGCTGCGCCGAAGCCGTCATGGCCGGCAATGCCGCCGACCCGGTCGCCTATAAGGCGCTGGTGGACGCCAACATGATGCTGGTGTTCGAAGCCTGCTCGTTCCAGGACATTACCGGACAGCGCATCGCCAAGGTGGTGGAGACGCTGCAGCACATCGAGAACCGGGTGTCGCGGTTCGCCGCCGCGGTTGGGGTCGGCGACATTGCCGGCCCGGCAAACGAGGCGGAACGCCTGGCGCTCGCGCGCAGGGCCAGGCTGCTGATGCACGGGCCGCAGCTTGACGGGATCGGAGCGCATCAGGGCGAGGTCGACCTGCTGCTCGCGCCGGAGAACCGGCGCGGCAACACGCAGTCGGAGATCGATCGGCTGATGAAGTGATCTGCCGCCGGCGCGGCGTCACCACGCCAGCCGGCTGGTAACGGCGCGCGGGTGCACGCCGGCCTCGCCGAACAGCCGAGACAACGTCAGCAGATCCGGCTCGTCGCGGCCGCCCAGTTCCTCCGCGTGGATGCCGGAGGTGACGAACAGGCAATCCACTCCGAGCGCGGTCGCCCCGGTCAGGTCGGTGCGGATGGAATCGCCGATCGCCAGCACGCGCTGCAGCGGCGTGTCGCCGCCGCGGAGCGCGGCGGCGCGGGCGAGCGCCTGCTGGTAGATCGGCCGGTGCGGCTTGCCGGCGTAAAGCACCTCGCCGCCAAGCTCCTTGTAGAGGTCCGCCACCGCGCCGGCGCAGTAGATCAGCCGGTCGCCGCGCTCGACGACGATATCCGGGTTGGCGCACACCATCGGCACGTTGCGGGCGCGAAAGCGCCGGAGCAGCGGGCGATAATCCTCGGCGGTCTCGACCTCGTCGTTGAACAGGCCGGAGCAGACGACGTAAGCCGCCTGCTCGGCCTCGACCTGGGGGGCGTCCAATTCCGCATACAGTCCGAGATCGCGTTCGGGTCCGAGATGGAACACCGGCTGACCGGGCCGCGCCGCGATCGCCTCACGGGTCAGGTCGCCGGAGCTGACGATCGCGTCGTAAGCGCTGCGCGGGACGCCAATGCGGTCGAGCTGCCGCTTCAGCCCCTCGCCGGGCCGCGGTGCATTGGAGATCAGCACCACGGTGCCGCCGCCGGTGCGAAAACGCGCCAGCGCGTCGCACGCGTCCGGCCACGCCGCCAGCCCGTTGTGCACCACGCCCCACACGTCGGAGAGCACCACGTCATAGGACCGCGCCAGCGTCGAAAAGCTGTTGGTGAGGGCAAGCGGTGCGACCGGCATGGATGTCCTTCGAGAGCGTTGCAGGGGCGGGATCACATACCGTCATGCCCGGCCCTGTGCCGCGCATCCACGTCTTTCTTTGCGTGGGGAGGAAGGAAGACGTGGATGGCCGCGACGAGCGCGGCCATGACGGCACTTGTGGACGCGCGTCAGGCGCGGCGCGCCATGTTGCGCGCGAGCTGCATCAGGTTGGCGGTGATGCGCTCGCGGTTCTGCGGGTCGGCAGCGCTCGCCTGCGCCGCCTGCGGCAGCGGCGTGACGCGGGCGCCGGAGGCCGGCAGCGCCGCCTCACGGACCAGCTTCGGCGCCGCGAACAGGAAACCCTGGCCGAACCGGACGTCGTGGTCGAGCAGGTCGACCACCGTGCTCTCGCTCTCGATCTTTTCGGCGATCAGCTCGATCCCGTAGCGCGCCAGCAGGTTTGGAAGGTCGGACGGGTGGATGTCGCCGGCTCCCGCCAGGTCGCGCCCGAGCAGCAGCGGGCCCGCCACCTTGACGTAACGGACTCCTTGCTCGGCGAGGGCGCGCGGCTCGATCTGCAGCTCGTCGACGTGATCGATCGAGAACCGGAAGCCGAGACCGGCTAGCTGCGCCAGGCTTTCCTGCTCGATCGGCCCCATCTCGCGCAGCGCCGCTTGCGGAAATTCGAGCACCAGCGACGAGGCGAGCGCCCGGTTGGCGGTCAGGAAATCCAGGAACTGCGCGAACGGGGCAGCATCCGCCAGCGTCGACGCCGCGATGTTGCAGAACAGCCCGACCTCGCGGTTCTTGGCGGTCAGCCGCCGCACCACCTGCACGGCCCGCAGGATCACCAGGTTGTCGAGCATCGGCATCAGCCCGCCGGCTTCCGCGGCCGGCAGATAGTCGGCGGGAGTCAGCAGCGCGCCGTCCTCGTCGCGCAGGCGGGTGAAGACCTCGTAGAAGCGCACCTTGCGCTGCGGCAGGGTGACGATGGGCTGCAGGTAGAGGTCGAGGCGGTTGGCTTCCAAGGCCGCACGCACGTGCGGCACCCGCTCGCTGGGGTCGGCCGGCGGAGCCGCTGCGACAGCTTGCGGCTGCGCGGGCGGCTCGAAACGGAGGACCTCGTCAGTCGCGGGCGCAAGCGGGCTGGTGGGCATCGGGACCGGCGCCTCGAGCAGCGCCAGTTCGTGCGCCGCTACCGACTCGGCAAGCTGCTTCACCAGCGTGCCCAGCACCTCGATCTCTTCGCCGAGCGCATCGGTGCTGGCCTCCGGGCGGGCCGGGTTCTGCCCGCCGGTACCTTCGAGCGCGACCACGCGGCGCCCAAGATCGCCGACCTGGTGGGCGAGATCGGTGGTGCCGCGCGAAAGTTCGGTGATCTGGTGCGAGAGCTCGGCGCGATCGCGGCGGCGGCCCGCGAAAGCGCTGTAGGCCGACAGCAGGCTGAGCACCGTCAGCGCCACCGCGGCCGCCTCGATGTCCGAAAGCCCGATCGTGAGGTAGGCCGCCGCGCCGAGCGCGGCAGCGATCACGACCATGCAGAGGCCGACGAAAAAGGCGCCAAAGCGCATGCTCAGCGACCCCGTGGCGAAGCCCGGCCTCCGCGAACCCCGTGATTCGCGGCGCTGTTGCAATCTCCCCGAGGAACCCTCGCCGCGCAAGCTGGCGGTCAGGCTACTCCACGGATCACGCGGGCGACCTTCTCGACCAGTTCGCCGATCTGCGCCTCGGTGATGATCAGCGGCGGCGACAGCGCGATGGTCTCGCCGGTGATGCGGAACATCACGCTTTCGGCATGGAAGGCGCGCTCCAGCGCGTCATAGGCGCGCTTGCCGACGGCGTCCGGCCGGGACGCGAGGTCGATCGCGGCAACCAGCCCGACGGTGCGGATGTCGAGCACGTTGGGCAGGCCCTTGAGGCCCATGACGGCATCGGCCCAGGCCGGCTCGATCGCCTTGGTGCGCTCGAAAATGCCTTCGTCGCGGTAGAGGTCGAGGGTGGCGATGCCGGCCGCGCAGGCGAGCGGATGCGCCGAATAGGTGTAGCCGTGGAACAGCTCCACGACGTGCTCGGGCCCCTGCATGAACGCATCATGCACGTGGTCGCGGGCGATCACGCCGCCCATCGGCGCCGCCCCGGAGGTGATCCCCTTGGCGAAGGTGATCATGTCCGGAAGCACGCCGTAGCGTTCCGCCGCGAAGGCGTAGCCGAGCCGTCCGAAGCCGGTGATCACCTCGTCGAAGATCAGCAGGATGCCGTACTTGTCGCAGATCTGCCGCAGCCGCTGCAGGTAGCCCTTCGGCGCCGGCAGCACGCCGGTCGAGCCGGACATCGGCTCGACGATGACGCAGGCCACGGTGGAGGGGTCGTGCAGCGCGACGATGCGCTCGAGCTCGTCCGCGAGGTGCGCGCCCCATTCCGGCTCGCCCTTGGTGAAGGCCTGCTGCTCGCGGTTATAGGTGTGCGGCAGGTGGTCGACGCCGCCCAGCATGGTGCCGAAGTGGCGGCGGTTGGCGACCATGCCGCCGACCGAGATGCCGCCGAAGCCGACGCCGTGATAGCCGCGCTCGCGCCCGATCAGCCGCGTGCGGGCGCCCTGGCCGCGGGCGTGATGGTAGGCGATCGCGATCTTGAGCGCGGTGTCGACCGCCTCCGAGCCGGAATTGGTGAAGAACACGTGGTCGAGATCGCCCGGGGCGAGCGCCGCCACGCGGCTCGCCAGCTCGAACGACTTCGGAGTCGCGAACTGGAACGCGGGGGCGTAATCGAGCTCGGCCGCCTGCTGCTGGATCGCCCGCACGATCGGGTCGCGGTTATGGCCCGCATTGGTGCACCACATGCCGGCAGAGCCGTCGAGGATCGCCCGGCCCTCGGGCGTGTAGTAGTGCATGTCCTTGGCGCGGGCGATCAGGCGCGGCGCCTTCTTGAACGCGCGGTTCGGCGTGAACGGGATCCAGAAGGCGGCGAGATCGTTCGGAACGGTCGCGGCAACGTCGCGGGTCTCGGCGAGAGACATGCACTTCTCCATCGGACGGAAACTGAGCTGTTGGATAGCAGAGACGCCGCCCGGCGGGAACATCCGATCCGTGCGGCCGGCTGGCGTGGCCCTATGCCGGCTGAAGCGGCGTACCCCGGTAGAGCTCCGCGAGCGTGCAGACAAAGCCGAATTCGCTCACGACCAGAAGGTCGCTGTAGGCGGTCAGCAATGTGCGGCTCCACTCATCGCCTTGGCGCAAGTCGACGCGGATCTCCGGCCGGTCCTGGCGGATCAGCAGGATGCACCGGCATGCCGGATGGCGGCGGTAGATGTCGCACTTCCGCTCGACCGAAACCCTGTCGGTAGGCGAGACGATTTCGGCCGCCAGATAGAAGCGGTCGGCATAGCGCTCATCGAAGCTGCCGATGGCGGCGTCCACGACCACCACGTCCGGCTCGGGATCGTCGTGCTCGACACCGCCGCCGATGTTGACCCCAAGCCGCTGATAGGCGGTGAGATGCGGGGCTTGCAGGTCCAAGGCTATCAAGAGCAGGCGCTGCAGATTGCTGGCGATGCGCTGATGGACTTTGGTCGGCGGCGTCATCATCACGGCGGCGCCTTCGATCAGTTCCCAGCGCTCCTCTTCCGGCCGGTCAGCGATAAAGGCACGGAAGTCGGCAACCGAAAGCGCGCGCTGCTGATGTGCGATGCCGGTCAACGGCTGCTCCTTGGTGGAAGCACGAAGCTAGCACGGCGGCGAGGACTGAAAAAGAAAACCCGGATCGCGTGGGCATCCGCGATCCGGGTGTTGGAGGCCGTGAGGCCTGGTGAAGCTCGTCTCTGCAAAGCCGGCGCGTCAGCGCCCGATGCTCTCCAGGTTGTTGCGGTAGAACGCGCAAATCTTCGCCGCCGCCGCCGACTGGG
>DASWSO010000019.1:0-1720 GCA_036402635.1 Xanthobacteraceae bacterium | reverse complement strand
GCCGACCGCCTCGCCCATGTTGACCGGCGTGCCGCGGGCGAGATCGCGCCCGTAGCAGGTGCCGCACACGCCCGACGTCGTCTCGCAGGTGAGCACCGAACGGATGCGCACCTCCTGCACGGCGGCCTGCGTGATCTGCTCCACGTGAGCCTCGTCGAGCACCGTGTTCTTCTTGATGATGATCTTGTGGCTGGTCGGGTCGCGAACGTCCTCCGCGGTGGTGCGGCCGAGCACGCGGCTGCCGAGCGAGGCCACCACGGTGCCGGCGTCGACGATCGCCCGCACCTTGATGCCCGCGGTGGTGCCGCAGTCCACGGTCGTGATGATGCAGTCCTGCGCCACGTCGACCAGACGCCGCGTCAGGTAGCCGGAGTTCGCGGTCTTCAGCGCGGTGTCGGCGAGACCCTTGCGGGCGCCGTGGGTCGAGTTGAAGTACTCGAGCACCGAGAGTCCTTCCTTGAAGTTGGACTTGATCGGCGTCTCGATGATCTCACCCGACGGCTTCGCCATCGCGCCGCGCATGCCGGCGAGCTGCTTCATCTGCGCCGGCGAGCCGCGCGCTCCGGAATGCGCCATCATGTAGATGGAGTTGATCGGCACTTCGCGCTTGCCGTCCTTCTCCTTCCGCACCGCCGAGATCTCTTTCATCATCTCGTCGGCGACGCGGTCGGTGCACTTCGACCAGGCGTCGACCACCTTGTTGTACTTCTCGCCCGGGGTGATCAGGCCGTCGTTCTGCTGCTGCTCGTATTCCTTGACGAGATCCTCGGTCTCCTTGACGATCTTCGCCTTCGAGTGCGGGACCACCATGTCGTCCTTGCCGAACGAGATGCCGGCCTTGAACGCGTGGTGGAAGCCGAGCGCCATGATCCGGTCGCAGAAGATCACCGTCTCCTTCTGCCCGCAGTGGCGGTAGACCGTGTCGATCATGTTGGAGATTTCGCGCTTCGTCATCAGCTTGTTGACGACGTCGTACGGAACCTTCGGATTGTTGCGCGGCAGCACCTCGCCCAGCATCACGCGGCCGGGCGTGGTCTCGTACATCCGGCTCACCGGCTTGCTCTTCTCGTCCACCCCGCGCCAGCGGTAGCGGATCTTGGTGTGCCAGGTGATCACCTTCTGCTGGATCGCGTGCTCGATCTCGGCGAGCGCGCTGAACACCTTGCCCTCGCCGGGCTCGCCCTCGCGCAGGATCGACAGGTAGTAGAGGCCGAGCACGATATCCTGCGACGGCACGATGATCGGCTGGCCGTTGGCCGGGTGCAGGATGTTGTTGGTCGACATCATCAGCACGCGCGCTTCCAGCTGCGCTTCCACCGACAGCGGGACGTGCACGGCCATCTGATCGCCGTCGAAGTCGGCGTTGAACGCGGCGCAGACCAGCGGATGCAGCTGGATCGCCTTGCCCTCGATCAGCACCGGCTCGAACGCCTGAATGCCCAGGCGATGCAGCGTCGGGGCGCGATTGAGCAGCACCGGATGCTCGCGGATCACCTCATCGAGGATGTCCCAAACCTCCGGCTTCTCCTTCTCGACCAGCTTCTTGGCCTGCTTCACCGTGGTGGAGAGACCCTTCGCCTCGAGCCGCGAATAGATGAACGGCTTGAACAGTTCGAGCGCCATCTTCTTCGGCAGCCCGCACTGATGCAGCTTCAGCTCCGGGCCGACCACGATCACCGAGCGGCCGGAATAGTCGACGCGCTTGCCGAGCAGGTTCTGC
>DASWSO010000018.1:0-2487 GCA_036402635.1 Xanthobacteraceae bacterium | reverse complement strand
CAGCTGGAATACGACGAAGCTCTTGAGGCCGAGCGGCAGCGCTAGCGCCGCCGCCAGCAGCAGGCCGACCGCGACCAGCCGCCACGCGGGTGTCGCTTGCCTCGTTGCACGGGCAGGCTCGGCCGCCGGATGTTCGAGCGTCGCCATGCGCTACACCCGGCTCATCACGCGCCGGCCAAACAGGCCGTTCGGCTTCACGGTGAGCACCGCGACGATCAGCGCCAGCGCGATCGAGAGCTTCAACTCGCGGCCGACATACGGAATGAAGGTGCCGGCGAGATTTTCGATCACGCCGACCGTGAAGCCGCCAATCACCGCACCGCCAGGACTGGTCAATCCGCCGACCACCGCGCCCGCGAAGCCGTAGAGCAGGATGCTCAGCATCATGTTGGGTTCGAGAAAAACGACGGGCGCGATCAGCATGCCGGCGACGGCACCGATCGCGGCCGCCATGCCCCAGCCGAGCGCGATCATCCAGCCGACGCGGATACCGACCAGCCGTGCCGAGTCGGGATTTGCGGCGGCGGCGCGCATCGCGAGGCCGATGCGGGTGTGGCGGAAAAAGAGATAGAGCAGAACCAGCAGCAGCACGGTGACGCCGATCATCCCGGCGTCGTGTGCGCTGATCAGCCCGATGCCGGGCAGCGCCTGCGTGCCGAACGGGGTCGGAAACGGTTTTACGGTGAAGTCCCAGATGAAGCCCGCGAGGCTGTTCAGGATCGCGAACATGGCGATGAACGCCACCACATGGCTCAGCACAGGCGCTTTGTGCAGCGGCCGCAGCACGATCCGTTCGATCGCCACGGCGGCGGCAAACGAGATCGCGATGGTGGCGAAGAACGCCACCCAGTACGGCGCGCCCCACTTCATCAGCTGCCAGGCGATGAAGGTGGAGAACATCGCCATCTCGCCCTGCGCGAAGTTCAGGTGGTCGATGGCTTGGTAGATCATGACGATCGCGAGCGCCATGCAGGCATAGATGCCGCCGGTGGCGAGCCCCGCCAGCACCTGGTGCACGAACAGTTCCATGCGCGGCGCGCTCCTAGTAGCCGAGATAGGCGCGGCGGACGTTCTCGTCCTTGCCGATTTCGTGCGCCGGCCCGGACATCACCAGGCGCCCGGTCTCCAGCAGGTAGGCCTGGTCCGCGAGATCGAGCGCGAGCGCGGCGTTCTGCTCCACCAGCAGCATGCTGACCCCTTCGCTGGCCGTGAGCGTGCGCAGGATCGCGAACAGCTCCTGCACCAGCAGCGGCGCGAGCCCGAACGACGGCTCGTCCAGCAGCATCAGTTTGGGCCGCAGCATCAGCGCACGACCGATCGCCAGCATCTGCTGCTCGCCGCCCGAGAGCGTGCCGGCCTGCTGGCCGCGCCGTTCGGCGAGCCGCGGGAAGTAGCCGTAGACGCGCTCCATGTCCTTCGCGATCTCGGTGCGGCCGGAGCGGGTCATGGCGCCGAGCTCGAGATTTTCCTGCACCGTCATGCGGCTGAAAGTGCCGCGGCCCTCCGGCACGTGGGCGATGCCGAGCCGCACGATGTCCTCGGTGGCGCGGCCAGCGATCAAGGTCCCGTTGAACTCGATCGTGCCGCCGGTCCGGATCATGCCGCAGAGCGCGCGCAACGTCGTGGTCTTGCCGGCGCCGTTGGCACCGAGCAGACAGGTGACCCCGCCGCGCGCGACCTCGAAATCGATGCCATGCAGCACCTGCAGCGCGCCGTAATAGGCGTGCAGCCCGCGCACCTGCAGCAGCGCACCGCTCACGTGCTGCCCCCGAGGTAGGCGCAGATCACCTCCGGATCGCTCTGCACTTCCGCCGGCGCGCCTTCGGCGATCTTACGGCCGAAGTCGAGCGCCACCACCCTGTCGGAGATCGACATCACCAGGCTCATATGATGCTCGACCAGCAGCACGGTCACCTGCCGCGTGTCGCGGATATGCCGGATCAGCCGGCCGAGTTCGCGGACGTCGTGATGATTGAGGCCACCGGCCGGCTCGTCGAGCAGCAACAGCTGCGGGCGGGCGGCGAGCGCGCGCGCGAGTTCTACGCGCTTCTGCGTCCCAGTCGGCAGGTCGGCGACGCGCCGGGTCGCCACATCGCGCAGATCGAGCGCGTCGATCAATTCGGCCGCGGAAGCCGCGAGCCGCTCCTCCTCGCGTCGCGCCCACGGCAGGTGCAGCATGTCGCTGACGAAGTCGCTGCGGTGACGCGGATGGCCGCCGACGCGAATGTTGTCGATCACCGACATGGTGCGGAACAGGGCGAGGTTCTGGAACGTGCGGCTGATGCCGAGCGGCGAGATGCGGTGTGCCGGCGTATCGAGGATGCTGCGGCCGCGAAAGAGGACCTCGCCGGAGGTCGGGGTGTAGAGCCGGGTGAGGCAGTTGAACAGGGTGGTCTTGCCGGCCCCGTTCGGGCCGATCAGGCCGAGGATTTGGCCCTCCCGTAGATCGAACGAGACCTTGTCCAAGGCGACGATGCCGCCGAAGCG
>DASWSO010000017.1:0-1624 GCA_036402635.1 Xanthobacteraceae bacterium | reverse complement strand
CGCCAGCGCTCCGGCACCGGGTAGGAGCCGTAGATGAAGTAGGAGAAGCGGTCACGCACGAACGCCCAGCAGGCGCCGACTTCCGGACGTTGCGGCGATGGCAGGCACGCTTCGCGGTCGCTGCCGGTCCATACCGCATCGATGATGGTGAACTTGATGAAGGGCGGCACCACCCAGAGCAGCAGCAGCGCCATCATGATCGTCAGGACGAGGTCGAGCGGCGTCGCAAAGAAGTTCTTGCGCAGCCAGCCGATCACGCCGCGGGCGTGCGCCGGCGGCGGCAACGCCTCCACCGGAACCTCGCGCACGAACGCGATCGAGTGTTCCGGATCGAGCTGTTCTATCGAGGCGGCCGCCATCGCGTGCTCCTCACCGCTCCACGATGCGCGTTCGCGCATTGTAGAGGTTCATCAACAGCGACGTGACCAGGCTGATGGTCAGATAGACGCCCATGGTGATGACCACCACCTCGACCGCCTGGCCGGTCTGATTGAGCACGGTGCCGGTGAACACCTGCACCAGGTCGGGGTAGCCGATCGCGACCGCGAGGCTCGAGTTCTTGGTCAGGTTCAAATACTGGTTGGTCAGCGGCGGCAGGATCACCCGCATCGCCTGCGGGATCACCACCAGACGGAGCGTGGGCCCGCCGCGCAGGCCGAGCGCGCCCGCGGCTTCGGTCTGCCCGTGCGACACCGCCAAAATGCCGGCGCGCACCACCTCGGCGATGAAGGCGCCGGTGTAGATCACCAGCCCGAACAGCAGCGCGACGAACTCGGGAAGGATTTCGACCCCGCCGCGGATGTTGAACCGGCCCTTCTCCGGGAAGGTGAACTCGACCGCCGCGCCGCCGAAGAAGAACACCAGCAGCGGCAACCCCAACACGAGGCCGAGCGTCACCCACAGCACCGGCGCCTGCTGGCCGGTGCGCAGCTGGCGCTGCTTCGCCCAGTAGCGGAATGCGATCGAGCCGAGCACGCCAAGAATGACGGCCGCGAGCACGTACTTGAAGCGGTCCTGGAAGATCGGCTGCGGCAGGAACAGGCCGCGGTTGTTGAGGAATCCGCCCCCCGGAAAGCTCAGGCTGTCGCGCAGGTCCGGCAACGCCTTCAGCACGGCGTTGTACCAGAACAGCAGTTGCAGCAGCAGCGGCAGGTTGCGGATGATCTCGACGTATCCGGCGGCGATGCGCGAGACCAACACGTTCTTGGAGAGCCGCGCGATGCCGACCAGAAAGCCAACGATGGTGGCGAAGAAGATGCCGATCACGGCAACCAGCAACGTATTGATCAGACCGACCCAGAACGCCTGCCCATAAGTCGACGCCTGCGACGAGTAGTCGATCAGCGTCTGGCTGATGTCGAAGCCGGCGAGCGAATTCCAGAAGCCGAACCCGGACGCGATGCGGGCGCGCGCGAGGTTATCGACGGCGTTGCGGACCGCCGCATAGGCCAGGAAGACGATGATCGCGCAGAGCCCGACCTGATAGGCGATGCTGCGGATCCGGGGATCATAGAGCGGCGAGACCTTGGGAGGCCCGCTGTCGCTGGTCACGCTCATGCAGCCCTCCCCTCAACCTTCGACACCTGCCGGCGCCCCCAAGCCGGCCGGGGCGGCTGCCGCAGAA
>DASWSO010000016.1:0-5037 GCA_036402635.1 Xanthobacteraceae bacterium | reverse complement strand
CAGGAACGAATAGGTGGTGTTGACCAGCCCGACCGCGGTGAGGTCCTTCTCCACGTCGAAGGTGAGCTTGGGGTACAGCGCCGGCAGCGTGACCAGGCCGATCTGCTGCATCAGCAGCGTGTAGCCGTCCGGCTCGGCGCGAGCCACACGGGCCGAGCCCGTCATCCCGCCGGCGCCCGGCACGTTCTCGATCACCACCTGCTGGCCGAGGATCGCCGACATGCGGTCCGCGATCACGCGGGCGGCGGTGTCGGACGAGCCGCCGGCGGCGGCGCCGACCACGATCGTGATCGGCCGCTGCGGATAGTCCTGCGCGCCTGCGGCACCCACGCTCAGCGCGAAACTCATCACGCCGCCGACCAGAGCCAGCGAGCTGGCCCAGAGCTTCTTGATCATCGTTTCCATCCCCGGCAGGAAATTGGCTCTCTCAGTACACGATCATTCAAAGCGAGAGCCAGCAACTGCAGGTGAGCCCGGCCCAAGGCCGGTGCGACGGAGCGGCGCAAAGTTAATGCGGAGCGACGCCCGCACGATCGTGCGGGCGTCGGTTGCGTGGGTCTGCCACGTGCGATTGAATGCCGGTCCCACCGTTCCAGCCGTCCAGGGCCAGCATGATCGAGCGCCGCAGACTTCTCGCCTTCGGCTGCGCAGCGGTGGCGGCGCGGGCCTTCTCCTCGACTTCCGCGAGCGCGCAGCCGCGCTATCCGGAACGGCCGATCAGGCTGGTCATCCCGTTCCCGCCCGGCGGCGTCAACGACGCGGTCGGCCGCCCGTTGGCGGACAAGATGAAGGCGCTGCTCGGCACCATCGTGGTGGAGAACCAAGGCGGCGCCGGAGGCGCGATCGGCGCGGCCGCCGTCGCGCGGGCGCAGCCCGACGGCTACACGATCCTGCTCGGCGCGCTCTCAATCGGGGTGCTGCATGCGCTCGCCGGCGGCCGGCGCCTGTACGATCCGAGCAAGGACCTCGACCCGATCCTGATCCTCGGCAGCACTGGCTTCGCGATGGCGATCCATCCTTCGCTCCCCGTTCGCACGCTGGAGGAGCTGGTCGCCTATGCGAAGGCCAATCCGGGCAAGCTGTCCTACGGCTCGGCCGGCCAGGGTTCGCTGAACCACCTGACCGGAGAGCTGTTCAAGTCGCTCGCCGGAACCGAGATCGCGCACATCCCGTATCGCGGCGCCGGCCCGGCCGTCACCGACCTCATCAGCGGGCACATTCAGCTGGTGGTGCCGAGCGTGACCAGCCAGGTGATCGAGCTGCACCGTTCCGGCCAGATCAAGATGCTGGCGGTGACCTTGCCGCAGCGACTGTCGGGAGCGCCGGACGTGCCGACCGGCGTCGAAGCCGGACTGCCCGGCTTCCTGTCGCAGAACTTCGTCGGGATGTTCGCGCCGGCCGGAACGCCGAAACCGATCGTCGAGCAGATCGCGCAGGCGAGCCGCACCGCACTGGCGGACCCGGAGCTGCAGCAGCGCTTCGCGGCGGCGGGGTTCGAGCCGATCTTGGACTCCGACCCGGCCAAGATGCAGGCGACCATCGAGAGCGAGTTCGCGCTCTGGGGACCGGTCGTGAAGGCGATCGGACTGAAGCTGGAGTAGCACGTCATGCGCGGGGCCTGACCCGCGCATCCATCTCAAGACTCCCGCATCTCACGATGGATTGCCGGGTCAGCCCGGCAATGACCCGGCTCACGCTTCCGCGCCGGCGGCCTCGCGGCTGCGGCGATCCCGCTCGCCCACCAGCCAGTAGACGGCGCCGAGCGCGAGGATCGCGGCCGCCAGCGCGAACAGTTGCAGCGGCTCGGTGTCCTTGAGATCGAGGATGATCAACTTGCGCACCACCGCGAGCAGCGCGATCAGGACAACGGTGCGCACCTGCACGATGCTGCTTTGCCGCTCTGCCAGCACCAGCAGCGAACGCTTGAACTCGAGCGCGATGATCACCGTGAAGATCATGCCGAACACCGCCTGGAACACCGGATATTCGGTCGGGTCGAGCGTGCTCGCGGCCACGCTCAGCAGGATCTTCAGCGCCAGATTCCAGATCGCCAGCACGATGATGATGGCGATCAGCGCGGTCAGGATGAGGATGCTGACGTGCTCGAACTTCTGGTAGAGCGTCAGCGGCGTCCAGGCGAGACGGGCGGCGGCAAGCTCCCTGTTCAAGCTCATGCGCGGCGGACCCTTGAAGGCCGAAACGGCGGGAACCGGACCGTTTCGGCCGAACGGTCTGGGACACGACCGAACGCTACAAAGGCCCGCCCCCGCCGTCTTTGACGGCCGTCAATTCGCCAGCAGCTCGGCGGGGTCCAGCGGCAGCTTCACCGGCTGCTTGCGCTTGGCGGAGAGATCGAGCGCCTTGGTGAGCATCAGGTTGCGGTGCGCTTCCTCGACGGTCGCGGCCGCGGTCGGCAGTCCGAGCGCCACCCGGCTGAGCCACGAATCCGTCTCCAGCGCCATCGGCCCGCGCAGCTCGCCGAGCGCCATGTCGCCGGGCGGATAGCTGCCCATGAAGTCGACCATCCGGGTCTCGTCGGGATTGTAGCCTTCCGCCTGCGGCTTGGAGACTGCCAGCACGATGTCGCGATGGGTGTCGTCGATGGTGAGCACGCCGGTGGTGCCGACGATGCCGACTTCGAGGCTGTACACCGCGCCCGGCCAGACCACCGGCAGCGCCCACGAGATGTTGAGGTGATAGACCGTGCCGTCGGAGAACATGATCATGCCGGCGGTGGCATCGATGCCCTGGTAAAGCGGCCCCAGCACCTTGTCGATCGAGCGCGCGTAACACTCCACCGCGGTCTTCTCTTCCAGGCACCACATGCAGATGTCGAGCGCATGCGTGCCGGAGATCACCATCGGCGAGATCGTCGAGGGATCGTCGGTGCGCTTGTAATTGTCGATCGCCACCAGCCGGTTCATGAACGCGCGCGACGTCACCAGGGTGACGTCGCCGAGCGCGCCGGTGCGGCACTTCTCCTTCGCCGCCAGCCAGCGGCGGCGAAAGCGCTGGGTGTAGCCGACCACCGCGTCGATCTTGGCGTCCTTGATCGCCTTCAGGACCCGTGCGGATTCGGCGAGGTCGGTGGCGAGCGGCTTCTCGATGATCATCGGCAGGCCGCGTTCCACCGCCGCCATGATCGGGCCGACATGCAGGTGCTCATCGGTCGCGATGATGACGGCGTTCACCTCCGGCCGCTTCAGCAGTTCGTGATAGTCGTTGGTGACGAAGTCCGCGTTCATGCGCGGCGCGACTTCGCCGGCGCGGTTCGGGTTCTTCTCGGCCAAACCGATCCATTCGACCGCCGGATGGCGCGCCGCCACTTCGCCGCGAAACAGCCCGACGCGTCCGCCGCCGATGATGGCGAGGCCGATGCCCTTTGCCTTGTTCTTCATTCCGTCTCCCGCTTCCCTAGACTGCTGCAAACATCGAGATCATTCCGCCGCCGCCGGCATCGCGGCACGGTCGAGCCACACCGGCTCGCCGCTGCGCAGCGACGTGACGATCGCCTCGAAGGCGCCGATCACGTCCAGCATCTGCTCCGGCGTCACCAGGAACGGCGCCCTGCCCTCGATCGCATCGGCGAACGCTTCCACCAGCACCAGCAGCGAATCCACATGCGGAAAGCTGCGCGTCTCCGGCTCCTTGCCGATCAGCGAAACCGTCAGCGTGTCTTCGCCGCGCGCTTCCGCCGAGCCTTTGGTGCCGAAGACGTGCACGCGCCAGAACATCGGCGCCGCCCGGACGGTGGCGAGGAGGCCGGTGGCGCCGCTCTCGAACTCGAACAGCGCCGCGACCGAATCCCGCGGGTCGGGCGGGGGCTTGCGGGTACACGAGCGGGCGTCGATGCGCCGCGCCGCGCCGGCGAGGCTGACGAAGGCGTCGACGATGTGCAGGCCGGCGCCGGTGAGGCCGGCGCCCGGCGACTCGTTCGGATCGTCGCGCCAGCCGCCCGCGACCCGGGTGCTGTGCTCGTTGGAGAAATGACCCTCGACGTGGATGATCTCGCCGAGCGTGCCGTCGGCGACCAGGCGGCGCAGCTCGCGCATCGCGGCGAAGCAGCGCTTGTTGTTGCCGGTGGCGAGCGGCACGCCGGCGGCACCGCAGGCCGCGACCGCGCGCGCCGCCTCGGCGCGGGTGAGCGCCAGCGGCTTCTCGCACCAGACCGCGCGGCCGGCGGCGGCGACGGCGCGCACCTGCTCGACATGCAGCGAATGCGGGGTTGCGAGAAAAACCGCCTGCACCTGCGGGTCGGCGAGCGCGTCGGAAAGCTCGGTCGACAGCCGCAAGCCGTGGGTCGCGGCCAAGGCCCGCGCCGCCTCCGGCTCCTTGCTCACCCCGTGCACGAAGCGCAGCCGCGCGCTCTTGCCCTGCACGGCGGTGATGATCGACTGGCCCCACCGCCCGAGCCCGATCATCGCCGCATTGATCATCGTGTCCGCCCCGGTTCTTTCGTCGCGCTTACTTGTCACGCCGCTGCCGGCCTTGGCAATCCGGCCCTTGGGTTGCGCGGGCGCGCACCGGCGCGGCATCATCCGCGCGCGCAGGGCCGCGGCCCCGCGGCAGCTTTCACACGGAGAACAGCGAATGGCGGAACTCTCGCCGGTCGGCATGATCGGCCTCGGGCTCATGGGCGAGGCGTTCAGCGGTCTGCTGCGCAAGGCCGGCTACCCGGTCGTCGGCACCGACATCGATCCGGCCAAGGCCGCCAAGCTCGCGGCGCTCGGCGGCAAATGGGCCGACTCGGCCGCCGATGTGGCGCGCGACTGCCCGGTGATCGTGCTGATCGTGTTCAACACCGACCAGGTCGAAGCGGTGCTGGAGCGCGAGATCCTTGCCGCCGTCGGCGAGAGCTCCGGAAAGATCGTGCTGTGCGCCAGCACCTGCGATCCCGACCGCATCGCTGCGCTCGGCGCGCGGGTCGCGCCGCGCGGCATCCGGCTGTTGGAAACGCCGGTGTCCGGAACCAGCGACCAGGTGCGCAAGCACGAGGGCGTCGGGCTGATCGGCGGCGACGCCGCGCTGATGGCGGCG
>DASWSO010000015.1:0-2456 GCA_036402635.1 Xanthobacteraceae bacterium | reverse complement strand
CGATGACGCAGGCGATCGAGTATCTGCGGCGCACGCAGCTCGCCGACGGCAGCTGGTACGGCCGTTGGGGCATGAACTACATCTACGGCACCTGGTCGGTGCTGTGCGCGCTCAACGCCGCCGGCGTCGATCACGGCGAGCCGCTCATCCGCAAGGCGGCCGAGTGGCTGGTGGCGATCCAGAATGCCGACGGCGGCTGGGGCGAGGACGGTGCCAGCTACAAGCTCGACTATCGCGGCTACGAGCCGGCGCCGAGCACGTCCTCACAGACCGCCTGGGCACTGCTCGGGCTGATGGCGGCCGGTCAGGTCGATCATCCGGCGGTGGCGCGCGGTGTCGACTACCTGATGCGCACGCAAGCCGCGGACGGCTTCTGGAACGAGGAGCTGTTCACCGCCACCGGCTTCCCGCGCGTATTTTACCTGCGCTACCATGGCTACCGCAGGTTCTTCCCGCTGTGGGCGATGGCGCGCTACCGCAACCTCAAGCGCGGCAACAGCAGCGCCGTGACGGTGGGGATGTAAGCACAGTCCGCTCGTCTACGCGGCGCGAACGGCCTTCGTCGCGTCGAACAGTTTCGCCGCCTCGGCGAACGGCATCGGACGGCCGAGGAAGTACCCTTGAGCGCTCCCCACTCCGATGTTGCGCAACATATCCAGCTCGGACGCGGTCTCGACGCCCTCGGCGATGATGCCGCTCCCGGTATCCTGCCCGAACGCGACGAGCGCGGAGGCGAGCGCACGGCGGACGGGATCCAGATCGATGCTGCGCGTCAGGCTCATGTCGAGCTTGATCAGGTCCGGCCGCAGCTGAAGGATATGCTGCAGGGTCGAATATCCGGCACCGGCATCGTCGACCGCGAGCCGCACGCCGCGCAGGCGTAACGGCTGAAGCGCCCGCAGCAGGTCGTCGTAATCCGCCACATGGGCATGCTCGGTGATTTCCAGGACGACGCGCTCCGCCGGCACCTCCCCGAGCACATCCGACAGTCCGCCGCTCATCATCGTTTCCGGAGAGGCGTTCACCGCCAGATAGAGGCCGGCAGGGAGCTCCGGCAGCGATCCCAAAGCCAACCGGATCGCCTCGAGTTCGAGACGTGTCCCGAGCCCCGCATCGGCCGCATCCTTGAACCATTTGTCCGGCGAGCGGGACGGCGCGCTGGCGAAGCGGGCGAGGCATTCGAGTCCGACCAGGCGCCGGCTTTCGATGTCCCAGATCGGCTGGTAGGCGATTGAAAGCTGCCTGTCGTTGAGCACGGTCAGCACGCGCTCTTCCTTCTCCTTCGCCGCCTTGGCCGTTTCCACCTCGCGCCCGATCTCGAACGCGGTGAGATCGGCGAAGGCCCGCATCATCTGCAGGTCGCGCTCGCGCAGAGATGGATCGGCCTTGAAACCGAAGCAGCAGAACATGCCATGCACGCTGCCGTCCGCCAGGCGGATCGGCACGCTCACGTGTTTGCCGATCGGCAGCGCCTGCGTGATCGGCAGCGCCATTGCCAGCGGTTCGGCGGCGGTATCCGGAATGAGCTGCGGCAGGCGGCCTGTGAGAATGTGGCGGCAATAGGAGTCCTCGAGCAAGTGCGAGTCACCGGCCTTGATCATCGCCTCGAGGCCGGGCGCGTCGACGTGCCGAAAAACCGAGCGGTCGCCCACGATCTCCGAGACGAAAGCCACTTCCATCCCGAGGTGGGCACGGATCGCCTGCAAGGAACGCTTAACCATGTCGTTCCTCGGCGCGGTCTCGCCGGCCGCCGCCATCAGCTCGAACAAGGCGTTGTTGTTAATGGCATCCGCCATTGCTGTCGCTCCGTTGAGCGGCGAGCAATGCCTCCGGATGCTTGGGGATGCGTTAATAGACGCTCGCAACAGCCGGGAATCGGCCTGTTCCGTGCAAAATGGCTAAAGGTGTCTAACCGCTTTCGAAGAACCGCAGCCCCTCAACAGTGCCGCACCGGGCGCGAAGCCCGGCGCGATCCTGCTTTCCGAGGCCGAGGCGGCGGCGCTATTCCGCCGGCGTCATCTGCACGCGCGGCTGGCGCGGCGGCGTCTTGGCGTGGATCTCGGCGATCTTCTCCTCGACGTGCTTGGAGAACACGTACTGCGCCGGCCGCTGGTTATCGAGCGGGATGTCGGCCGCGAACGCGCCCTGCGTGCGGACGCCGCGGATGGCGACGCCGAGCGCCTTTAGCGGATTGGAAATGGTGGCGTGCGCGGCGGTCGGCTCGTAGCCGCAATGCGCCATGCAATTCGCGCACTTCTCATAACGGCCGGTGCCGTAGGAGTCCCAATCGGTGGTCTCCATCAGCTCCTTGAAGCTCTTCACGTAGCCTTCGCCCAGCAGGTAGCAGGGCTTCTGCCAGCCGAACACGTTGCGGGTTGGCATGCCCCAGGGCGTGCAGTGGTAGGTCTGGTTGCCGGCCAGGAAGTCGAGGAACAGCGCCGAGTGCATCAGCTGCC
>DASWSO010000014.1:0-3027 GCA_036402635.1 Xanthobacteraceae bacterium | reverse complement strand
GCCCGAGCGTCGCCACCAGCTGGTCGTGCACGATCTTGACGACCATCTGGCCGGGCGTGACCGACTTCACCACGGTTGCGCCGACCGCCTGCTCGCGCACCTTGTCGATGAAGGAGCGCGCCACTTCCAGCGCCACGTCGGCTTCCAACAGCGCGCGGCGGACCTCGCGCAGCGCCGCGTCGACGTCGGCCTCGGTGAGCGCGCCGCGCCGGGTCAGGCGGTCCAGAATGCCGCCGAGCTTTTCCGAAAGGCTTTCGAACATCAGTGTCTATCGTCCGTATTCATCCGCCGTCATTCATCCACCGTCATGGCCGGGCTTGTCCCGGCCATCCACGTCTTCTCTCGCCTCAAGTAAGACCGGGAGGCCCGGCATAAAGCCCGGCATGACGGATAGCCGCATCCTCACACGCTCGGCGGCGCCGCCGGCACCGCCAGCGCATGGTCGAAGTGCTTCACCGCCGTCTCGAACTTGTCGCGGCAGCCGGGATTGCAGAATCCCACCACCGCGCCGCGATAGTGCGTCAGCGAGTCTGCCGCGATCGGCTTGCCGGACCACGGGCAGGTCTCGTTTACCGCGTCCTCGAGCTTCAGCTCCTGGGCCATTGCGCGTTCTCCAAACGGAAACGGCGCCCGAGGGCGCATGCGCGCTGTCGGGCGGTGACCTCCGGCCTCTTGGACCGGGCGGCGATTGCGACTTCCAAGCTCAATTGAGCCCGGGTGACTTACGCCACCAGCGGCTGCGGGTCAAGGAAACGCGGCCCGCCCGGCCTTGTTGCAGGCTCCCGGCGCCGCTAGGCTGGGCGTTGCGGCGTTGGGAGTGGCGCCATGAAACAGGTCGACGCAGCTACGCTCCAGGCGGGTCTCGACGACCTCCTGGACCGAGTCGAGCACGGCGAGACCGTGGTCATTACCCGGCGCGGCACGCCGGTGGCGCGGCTGATGCCCGAACGGCCGCACGCGATCGAGCAAGTCGAGGAGGCGATTGCCGGCATCCGGGCGTTGCACGCCGGAATGCCGCGGCTCAGCGCCGAAGAGATATTGGCCTGGCGAGACGAAGGCCGGACATGACCATGGCTTTCGTCGCGGACGCCTCGGTTGCCGCCGCCTGACGTTCATGATGCGGTGTATCTCGACATTGGCGGGGGAGCAGGCGCGCGATGAAGTCGGGTTGGAAATGCATGGCGCTGGCGGCGGCGATGGCGTTCGTTGCCGGGCCGCTGATGGCGCAGGACTATCCGTCGCGACCGATCCGGCTGATCGTGCCGTATGCGCCGGGCGGTGGCGCCGACACGGTCGCGCGCATCGTCGCCAAGCGCGTCGGCGAGACCATCGGCCAGCCGATCGTGATCGAGAACCGCGGCGGCGCCGGCGCGATCATCGGCACCGAGCTGGTCGCCAAGGCGCCGGCCGACGGCTATACGCTGCTGCTCGGCCAGTCCGGCCCGATCTCCATCAATCCGGCGGTCTACAAGGACCTGCGCTACGACTCGGTGAAGGACTTCGCGCCGGTCACCATGACCACGGCGTATCCCTACGTCCTGGTGGTCAACGCCAAACATCCGGCCAAGACGGTGCAGCAGTTCGTGGCCCTGGCGAAGGACAAGCCCGACGCCGTCAACTACGGAACCACCGGCATCGGCGCCGCCAATCACCTCGTCACCGAGCTGTTCAGCAGCAAGGCCGGGCTGAAGATGACGCACATCCCGTATCGCGGCACCGCGCTCGCGGTCGCCGACCTGGTGAGCGAGCAGGTGACGCTGGTGTTTTCCGATCCGATCAGCGTGCTGCCGCATGTGCAGGCCGGGACGCTGCGCGCGCTGGCGGTGACCAGCGCCGAGCGCTCGCCGGTCTCGCCCGAGCTGCCGACGCTCGCCGAGAGCGGATATCCGGGCTTCGAGGCGCTGGCCTGGCACGGCATCCTGGCGCCGGCCGGCACGCCGGCAACCGTCGTCAGCAAGCTGCGGAGCGAGATCGCCGCCGCGCTCGCCGACCCGGAAACCAAATCGCTGCTGGAAAAGCAGGCGATGCAGACGGTGGGAAACACGCCGGACGCCTTCGCCGCCTTCATCCAGAAGGACATCGCGATCTGGAAGGCGGTGGCCGAGCAGGCCAACGTCGCAATCAAGTAGGCGCAGACGGCACCGTGAGCGCGAGCAGGGTCGCGACATCGCTGCTGCGGTCCAACGCCCACACGGCGTCGATCAAAGGCTGTGGGTCGTAGCCAGGGCGCCAGGCGGACGCGACTGTGCGCAGCTTGGCCTCGATCTCGGCATCGCTCATCGGGTTGGACGAGCTTCCGCGCGTCGCCGCGATCGAGAGCGCGTGGCGCTTTCCGTCGGCGGTCCAGAACTCGACCTCGGCCGCGATGGTGGAGAGCGCGGGATCGCTGACCACCTCGATCTTGCGGCGCAGCGCGACCACCGCCGGATCGCGCGCGCATGCGTCGGTGAACTGCGCCAGCCCGGCTTCGCCGAACGTGAGCGCCGCCGCCACCGCATGCTGCACGCTCACCTGCGACTCGCGGCCGGTGGAGATGTCGGGCCGGTCGGTGCGCTGGAGCATCAGCGGATTGCCGCGCAGCACCGCCCGCTCGACCGCCACGCCCGGATTGGCGCGCCGCCAGTCGAGCGCCGCGTCGAGGAACGGATGGATCACAAAGCCGCATGGATACGGCTTGATGGAATTGTTGGCGATCTCCCAGGTCTCGCCGAGGCCGTCGGTCAGCAGCGACCATTTCGGCGGCTCGCCCATGGCGTTGACGAAACCCTGCACGCCGGCGATCGGCTCCGGCGGCCCCTGGAATCCGTTCTCCGCCAAGAGCGCCGACCACAGGCCGTTGCGCGCCGCATTGCCGACGCTGACGCTCTTGGCCGGCCAGCCGAGGCACTCGCACAGGCCGGAGGATTGCGTCGACGCAGTGCCGAGCGCCCACAGCAGCTTGCCGGCGTCGAGCCGAAGGAGCTTGCCGGCGCCCGCGGCGGCGCCGAACACGCCGCAGGTCGAGGTGATGTGCCAGCCCTTGGCGTA
>DASWSO010000013.1:0-1560 GCA_036402635.1 Xanthobacteraceae bacterium | reverse complement strand
GCCGTGCACGATCACATCATCGTCGGCAAGAACGGGCACGCCAGCATGAAGGGGCTGAAGCTGATTTAGGACGACGGCACCGCCGCATTGGTCGCTGCAGCGGCGCGCCGCTTCAGCAAATCCTGTTCGCGCTTGTTGCCGGCGAGCGCTGCCGCAGCTTCGAACGCGGCGCGGGCTTCCTCGCAGCGGCCGAGTTTTTGGAGCAAGTCACCACGAACGCTTAGCAGCAAATGATAGTTCTTCAGCGCAGGCTCATGCAGCAGGCTATCCACAATCAACAGCGCCGCTTCCGGCCCCTCCGCCATGCCGACGGCGACCGCGCGGTTGAGTTCGATGACCGGCGAGCGCACGAGATTTGCGAGCTCGGCATAGAGCGCGGATATGCGAGGCCAGTCGGTCGCATCAGCCGTTATCGCCTCGGCATGACAGGCGATGATCGCCGCCTGCAGGGCATAAAAGCCGCCTGCGCCGCCGAGCTCTTGCGCGCGCCCGAGCGCCGACAATCCGCGCCGGATCTGGAGCTGATCCCAGAGGGCGCGGTTCTGCTCCAGCAAGAGAATCGGTTCGCCCGATGTGTCGGTGCGCGCCGCGATCCGCGACG
The DNA here is from genome assembly GCA_036402635.1 of Xanthobacteraceae bacterium. Taxonomy (GTDB): domain Bacteria; phylum Pseudomonadota; class Alphaproteobacteria; order Rhizobiales; family Xanthobacteraceae; genus DASWSO01. Next base: position 959 of record DASWSO010000013.1, on the reverse strand, counting down.
CGTTCAGCTCCATCAGGGCAAGCAATCCATGGGCCTCGGGCTCGTGCGGCGCGATCGAAGTGAGCACACGGCCGATGCGAAGCGCTTCATTGCAGAGCTGCGGACGCTGCCAGTGCTCGCCGCGCGCCGCGGTATAGCCTTCGTTGAAAATGAGGTAGACGACCTCCAGCACGGAAGCCAGCCGCTCCGAGAGTTGCTCGCCGCGCGGGGTCTCGTAGGTGAGCCCTGATTCCGACAGCGTCCGCTTCGCGCGGACGATGCGTTGCGCAATCGTCGCGTCAGGCAGCAGGAAGGCGCGCGCGATCTCCTCGGTGGTCAGGCCGCAGATCATCCGCAGCGCCAGCGCGGCGCGGGCTTCGCGCGACAAGATTGGGTGACAGGCGGTGAAGATCAGCCGAAGCAGCTCATCGCCGATGTCGTCGTCGAGCGCTGCGTCCGGATCAGGCATGGCCTGCTGCTCCTGCTCCAGGTCACATGCGATCATCTCGTGCTTGCGCGCGAGCATGCGGCGCCGGCGCAAATGATCGAGCGCCCGGCGCTTGGCAGTGGCCATCAGCCACGCGCCGGGCTTTTCCGGCACGCCTGTCGCGGGCCAATGCTCGAGGGCGGCCAGCAAGGCTTCCTGCGTCAAATCCTCAGCCAGAGGCACATCGCGCAGCATCCTCGAAAGGCCAGTGATCAGCCGCGGCTGCTCGATCCGCCAGACCGCCAGGATCGTGCGATTGATGTCGGCGGCCGTCACGGCCGCCGACCGTGGGAGACCCGGCCCCGCCTCAAGGGCCGGCAAACGCGCGAACCTCGCACGTTCCGTCCCAGCCCGGCATGTGGTCCTTGTGCAGCTGCATGAACTCGACTGCCGCGGCCACCGCCTCTTCCTTGTCGCGCAGCTCAAAGATGGCATAGCCGCCGATGACCTCCTTGGCTTCCACGAACGGGCCATCGACGACGCTGAGTTTTCC
>DASWSO010000012.1:0-4525 GCA_036402635.1 Xanthobacteraceae bacterium | reverse complement strand
GATGTCGTCCTCGGCGATTTCGCCGGCGCGGGCGTAGGCGGCCGCGAGCCGCTCGCCGCGCGGACGGTTGCGCACCGCGGCCAGCATCTCGTCGAGCGCCCATTTCAGGTTGATCGCGGTCGGGCGGGTGGCGATCAACGCCGCATACGCCTGCTCCAACGCCGCATCCGACGCATCCGCGCGCAGCGCCAGGCAGATGCCGTAAGCCGCGGTGGCGCCGATCAGCGGCGCGCCGCGCACCCGCATGTCGCGGATTGCGCGCGCCGCCTCAGCGAGCGTGGTCAGCTGCGCCAGCGCCAGCCGGTGCGGCAGCTGGGTCTGGTCGATGATCCCGACCGACCAGCCGTTCGGCTCCAGCCAGATGCTGCGCATCGGCGTCCCGTCGACCTTCATGCGTCTCCTTCGGCGCCGTTCAAAGCGCACGATTTGTCAGTCCGCGGGCCTCACTCATAGGATGAACCGCAGTCCGCGACAAAACACAGGGCGCCGCATGTCACCCGCCGAGCTCGAAGCCGAATACAACAACCGCGCCCGCGTGCCGGAGTACCAGGAGATCTTCGACCGCTGGGACCGTGAGGCGGCGGATTACCGCGGCGCCATGCGGCGCGCGCGCCGCGCCGACCTCGGGCTCTCCTACGGGTCGACCGAGCGCCAGACCATCGACCTTTTCCGGCCGGAAGGCGACGACAACGGGCCGCTCGCATTGTTCATCCACGGCGGCTACTGGCGCTCGCTGCAGCCTTCCACCTTCAGCCATCTGGCGCGCGGCCTGAACGCGCACGGCATCACGGTGGCACTCGCCGGCTACGACCTCTGCCCGCGCGTGCGCGTCGGCGACATCGTCACGCAGATGCGCCGCGCCTGCCTCTACCTGTGGGAACGCTTCGGCCAGCGCATGATGGTGTACGGCGACTCGGCCGGCGGGCATCTCGCCGCCTGCATGGTGGCGACCGACTGGAGCGAGGTCGACAGCACCGCGCCGGACGATCTCACGTCGGTCGGCATGGCGATGTCGGGCGTGTTCGACCTCGCGCCGCTGCTGCACGTCTCCATGAACGCCGACCTGCGGCTCCGCGACGAAGAGGACGCGCGGCGGGTCTCGCCGCTGTTTTGGAACGTCGGCCCCGGCCATGTGCTCGACGTCGTGGTCGGCGGCGACGAAAGCAGCGAGTTCCTGCGCCAGAGCCGCGAGATCGCGGAAGGATGGAAGGCGCGCGGCGCCGAGACGCGCTACCTCGAAGTACCGGGGGCCAACCATTTCACCGTGGTCGATCCACTCGCCGATCCGCAGAGCGGCCTCAACAAGCGGCTGGCGGAGTTGGCGGCGCACACGGCGTGAGCGTCCGTCAATGCCCGCCATAAGGTCGGCCATGACGATCAATTCATCCGGTCGTCGTGTTACCCCGGCCCGTCGCGCAGGCGCGCGACGTCGAAGCGGTCGACCTCCTGCAGCAGCTGCACGAAGCCGCGGGCGCCGTGCGCCAGCGCGGTTTCGCCTTGCGCCGCCGTCGCCGCTGCCGCATTGCCGACCGCACCCGCCGGATTGAGGTCCTGCGCCATCCAGCCGAAGCCGGCCGGCCGCGACAGGTGCAGCATCTCGAACTCCTGCTCCATCGCCTGCGCGTCGGAGGGAAAATTCTTCGCATGCTGCATGCGCACGAGCTCGGGGCGCGCCGCGCGCATGAGCGCGGTCTCGATCTCACCGGCGTGGATGCCGTGGATCTGCTCGGGGCGCGCGAAGGTATCGGCCGGGTAGCCGAAACGGTGCCACGAGACGGTCACGACCAGCATGCCGAGCTGCGCCCGCAGCTCGAACGCGGCGCGCTCCATCGCCTGCAGGTTTCCGCCGTGGCTGTTGACCAGCACCAGCTTGCGCACGCCGGCGCGGTGCACGCTGGCGCCGAGGTCGCGCAGGATACCGGCCAGCGTGTCGCCTGCGAGCGAGAGCGTGCCGGGAAACGCCGTGTGCTCGACGGACTGGCCGACGGTCTGCACCGGCAGGAACGTCACCGGCAGCGCATCCGGCAGCAACGCGCGCGCCCGCGCCAGGTAAGCCTCGGCGATCAACGTATCGGTGCCGAGCGGCAGGTGCGGGCCGTGCTGCTCGATCGCGGCGAGCGGCAGCACTGCGATCCAGCGCGCGACCTCGCCGCTGGCGAAATCGCGCCACGTCATGTCCATCCAGTCGCGGGCGGGAAGCATCGGAGGTCTGCGGGCCTGTCGAGTGACGTTTGTTATGCGCCGCACCGTAGGGGTGGCGCGGCAGCGCGGCAACCTCACCGTCATGCGTGGGCTCGCCCCGCAATGACGCTCCGGTCAGGGCAACCGTGGTATAGGTCGCGCGGCTAAATCGAGACGGGACCCGAGCATGTCACGCTTCTTGCGCCGCCTCGCCTGCGGGTTTGCGCTGCTGGGTCTCGCGCCGGCCGGCGCAGCGGCGCAGCCGCTCGACAAGGTGTCGTTCGCCACCAACTGGGTGGCCGAGCCGGAGCACGGCGGCTTCTACCAGGCGCTCGCCGACGGCACCTACCGCAAGCACGGGCTCGACGTGACGATCGTGCCGGGCGGGCCGCAGATCAACAATCGGCTGCTGCTGCCGGCCGGCCGCATCGACTTCTACCTCAGCGCCAACCTGCTGCAGGCGTTCGACGCGGTCGAGCAGAACATACCCACCGTCTCGGTCGCTGCTCTGTTCCAGAAGGACCCGCAGGTGCTGATCGCGCATCCGGACCGCGGCATCGAGACCTTCGAGGATTTGAAGAAGCTGACGCTTTTGATCTCCAAGGAAGGGCTCGCGAGCTACTTCCAGTGGATGCGGCGCGAGTTCGGTTTCCGCGAGGAACAGACCAAGCCCTACACCTTCAACCCGCAGCCGTTCCTCGCCGACAAGAACACCGCGATGCAGGGCTACGTCACCTCGGAGCCGTACGCGATCGAGACGCAGGCGCGCTTCAAGCCCAAGATCTTCCTGCTCGCCGACCAGGGCTTCGACACCTATTCGACGCTGATCGAGACGCGCCGCGACCTGGTGGAGAAGAACCCGGATCTGGTGCGCCGCTTCGTCGAGGCGACCATCATCGGCTGGTACAACTACGTCTACGGCGACAACGCCGCCGCCAATGCGCTGATCAAGAAAGACAACCCGGAGATGACCGACGCGCTGATCGCCTATTCGGTGGCGCGCATGAAGGAATACGGCATCGTCGATTCCGGCGACTCGCTGCAGCTCGGCGTCGGCGCCATGACGGACGCGCGGGTGCAGAGCTTCTTCGACAAGATGGTGCGCGCCGGCGTGGTCAAGCCGAACGTCGACTTCCGCAAGGCCTACACGCTCGCCTTCGTCAACAAGCGGGTCGGCATCGAGCTGCGGCCGAAGTAACGAGTCTGCGGAACGCTCGTCGGGGAGGGAGGCGGGCGTATCGAAGGGCGAGAAAGACGTGGATGCCCGCGACGAGCGCGGGCATGACGGGGAGAACGGAATGACGGCGCCTGAGGGTTACTGCCGCACCAGCTGCAGCGGCTCGCGCGCTTCCGGAATGCGCTTCCAGGTGCTCGGGTCGCTCTCCTCGAAGCGCCACGCCTCGCCGCGCGCCGGGATCAGCACCAGCTGGCTGCGGTCGAGCCGCCAAGCCACCGGGCCGAAGCGGGTGATCAGCGCGTCGCAGCCCGGCTTGACCTGCAGCGCGAAGGCGTCCTGCGCCGCCGCGCTGGTCGCAAGGGTCACCTGGCAGATCGGCTTGCCGGCGCCGCGGGTGAAGCCCCATTCGCCCGCCAGCTCCTCCGGCTTGCGCTCCTCGGCGCCGCTCGCCGCGACGCTCTGCAGGAACACCAGGCCCTCGCCGGGCCGCTCGCCCTCGTAGAGCCCGCCCTCGACCTCGGTGAGCTCCAGCGCCACCTGTCCCTTGGCGTCGAGCAGCTCGATCGACTCGCGCGCGCCGACCCTCCAGGCCCGGATGTCGCGCGTATAGGGAAACACCTCGGCGCACTTGCGGTCCCATTCCAGCGCGAGGGCGCCGGCGCCGGCGCCCGGCTTGAGCGTGAGGGTGCAGCTGCGGTCTCGGTCGGCGTTGGAGATTTCCCAGGTGCCGGTCACGGATTTCGCGGATTCGCCGGGAACCGGGAGCGCGGCCGGCGGAGCGGCTGCGGGCGGCGTCTGCGCGAACGCTTGCGCGCCCGCCAGCAGGCAGGCGGCGATCGCCAGCGGTGCAACGCGGCCGATCATCCGACCTGCGCCTTGCGCTGGGCTGGCCACGGCGTTTCGGCCACCGGCGTGAGCGGCGCCTTGCCGGCGTTCCAGGCCAGCAGATTGTCGACCACCAGCTGCTCCATGGCACGCCGGGTGTGCTGCGAGCTGGAGCCGAGATGCGGAAACAGCACGATGTGCTCCATCTCGATCAGCTCCTTCGGCACGTTCGGCTCGTTCGCGAACACGTCCAGGCCGGCGGTCAGGATGCGCTTCTCCTGCAGGGCCTTGATCAGCGCCGCCTCATCCACCACCGAGCCGCGCGCCATGTTGATCAGGATG
>DASWSO010000011.1:0-3932 GCA_036402635.1 Xanthobacteraceae bacterium | reverse complement strand
CGCGGAATGCGCGGCGCTTGTCGCTGGTCGATGCCATCCGGAATCCTCCCGCCCGGGCGTGACTACAGCCGCCGCGGAGGCGTCTGTCCAGCCATACGCGCGGGAGGTCGCTCAGGCGGCGGCGCCATAACGCCAGGCGGTGTATTCCTCACGGAAATGCTTCGCCGCCGTGCGCACCGCCTCGGGCAGCGCGCGCGAGAGCGTGTCGCAGCTGCCGCGTAGCGCATCGGCGAGCGTCGCCCCCGGTGGGGTCCCGAGATGGATGGCGGCGAGGTCGCGGCCCATCGCCTGCAGCATGCGCGGATCCAGCAGCACCGCGCCGTGCTGCTCGGTTTCGAGCTTGCGGCTGTTGGGCGAAAGCCGCCGCGCCAGGATGTGGTTCTTCGCACCGCGCACGCTGCTGACGCGGTAGAACGGGTCGGGCGCGCGATAGCGCCCCTGCGCGGCTTCCTGGATGCGGATGCGCTGCTTGGTGTCGCGGTTCGCGAGAGACCAGGCCGACGGCAGCGCGGCCTTGGCCTCGCGCAGCACCGGCCCGTCCTGCCACATGCCGTAAGCCACCCAGCGCGGACGGCCGAGGCTGCCGGTGCCGGCGCCACGGTGCCAGTAGGTCAGCTTCCTGATCGGCGCCGGCATGGCGGCGTCGAGCACTGCGACATACGGCGGCGGCGGCTTCACCGGCTTGTCGCGCGCTTTCTCCAACTGCCGCTGGATCTTGGTCCAGAACGCCGCGCGCTCGCCTGCATCGACGCGGAACTGCTCGCTCAGCCAGGTATTGTCGCGGTCGAGCACGAAGGCGGACGGCTTCTCGAGGCCGGCTTCGTAGCCGTCCACGATCATACCGCAGAGCTTGTCGATGTCGGCCTGCGCCGGCCCGGGCGCCAGCACGGCGCTGACCGCGAGCCGCGCCAGGTCGAGCGCGTACGGCATTTTCGCCGCCTCGTCGTAGTCGTTGACGCCCCACACGAGCCGCCCGTCGGCGTCACGCCACACCCCGAAGTTCTCCAGGTGGATGTCGCCGACCGCCAGCACGCGCGGACCCTCGAGCAGCACCGGACAGAGCTTCGGTACCACCTCGGCCCATCGGTAGTAGGTGGCGCGGAAGAACGAGAAGGCGTTCTGCCGCATCTTCTCGTGCTTGGCTTCGAGGTCCTTTTCGACCAAGTCAGCACCGAGCTGCGCCCGCAGCCATGTCTCATACCGGCGGGTGGATTCGACGATGCCGGAGGACTTTGTGGGCGCTTTCTTCGCCTCGGCTTTCTTCACCTTGGCTTTCGTCGCCGGCACTTTCTTCGCCATCGGTTACCCCCGGTCGTCGCGCATGACGGTTGCACCCGGCGTGACTTCAAGCAAGCCGCGCGCATCGGGGGTTACGGGGCCGCGCAGTTGTTCTCGCCCGCCCGAGCCTGTAGGCAGCGCGCATGAACAAAGAAATCGCACCCACCGGAAAACTGCGGGTCGGCGTCGTGTTCGCGCCGGCCGCCACCATCTTCTTCGTCGTCAGGGACGCGAGCGGCGCGCCGCGCGGCGTCACCGTCGATCTCGGCAACGCGCTGGCGCAGAAGCTCGGCCTGCCGATCGAGCTGCAGGTGTTTCCGAATTCCGGCGAGGTCACCGACCGGCTCAGCGCCGGCGAGATCGATGTCGCCTTCATGCCGGTCGACGAGGAACGCCGGAAGCGCGTCGACTTCGGCACCGCTTACTGCCTGGTGGAGAGCACGTATCTGGTGCGCGGCGATTCCGACATCGCCACGCTCGCCGACATCGACCGGCCGCAGGTGCGCGTGGTCGGGATCGCCAACACCACCACCATCCGCAGCGCCGCGCGCAGCTGCCAGCACGCGACCGTCACGCCGGTGGCGACGGTCGGAGAGGCGATGGCGCAGCTACGCGACCGCCAGGCCGACGCGGTCGCGCTCTCGCGCGATTCCTTCGCCGTGCTGATGCAGGACGTGCCGGGCTCGCGCATTCTCGACGGCGGCTTCCAGCAGACCGGCATCGCGATCGCGCTGCCGAAGAACCGTCCGGCCGCGCTCGCCGCCGCCACCGCCTTCATCGAGGCGGCGAAGGCGGACGGCACCGTGCGGCGCGCACTCGACGCGGCCGGCTTCCGCAACGAGGCGGTCGCGCCGGCCGGCCGGTAGGCGAAGTCGTCAGTAGCTGGAGGGTTTGGAGGCGCCGCTCGGCGCGCCGCCGCCGCCCTCGCCGCCGGCACCGCTGGCGGGACGCCGCGCCGAGCTCTTGGCGGTCTTCCGTTTCTTCTTGGCGGCTGTCACGTCGGTCGGCGTGACGGCGGACGCCTGTACCGCCGGCGCCGCGTCCTCGACCACCAGCGCCTGCACCACCGGTGCCTCGATCTCAGCCGAAAGTCCCGGGCAGGCTTGCGCCGAAGCGCTCGCCAGCAACGCGGCCGACGCCGCAATCGTTAAAGTCCGGATCATCGCTTGCTCCCTCTAGGTATCCGCCCGCCGCGACGATAACACCTTTCACGCGCGCCGAGCACTTCACGCATGCGTGCGCGCTAATGGTTGTCGCGCGGCACCCCGGAAGTCTGCGCCACCCGCTGGAACTTCACTGCCGGCTTGAGCACCATGCCGTCGGCGAGCTGGTCCACCATGCCGCGCTGGATTTCCTGCCACGGCGTCTGGCTCTTCGGATATTTAAAGCCGCCGTGCCCCTGCAGGTCGGCGCGGCGCTGCGCCAGCTCCGCGTCCGGGATCAGGATGTTAGCCTCGCCCTTGTTGAGGTCGATGCGCACGCGGTCGCCGGAGCGCAGGATCGCGAGCCCGCCGCCGGCCGCCGCTTCCGGCGAGGCATTGAGGATCGACGGCGAGCCGGAGGTGCCGGACTGGCGCCCGTCGCCGATGCACGGCAACGAGGTGATGCCCTTTTTGATCAGCGCCGCCGGCGGCTGCATGTTCACCACTTCGGCGGCGCCCGGATAGCCGATCGGCCCGGTGCCGCGGATGAACAGCATGGTGTTCTCGTCGATGCCGAGCGAGGGGTCCTCGATCCGGTGGTGGTAATCCTCCGGTCCCTCGAACACCATCGCCTTGCCCTCGAACGCGTTCGGGTCCTTTGGATTGACCAGGTAGCGGTTGCGGAACTCGTCGGAGATCACCGACAACTTCATCACGGCGCTGTCGAACAGGTTGCCGTGCAGCACCTTGAACCCCGCCTTCTCCTTCAGCGGCGTGTCGTAGGGCCGGATCACGTCGGGGTCGGCGACCTCCGCATTGCGCACGTTCTCCCCCATGGTCTTGCCGTTGACGGTGAGCGCGTCGGCATGGATGCGGCCGTGCTTCATCAACTCGTTCATCACCGCCGGCAGCCCGCCGGCGCGGTGATATTCCTCGCCGAGATATTTTCCGGCCGGCTGCATGTTGACCAGCAGCGGCACGTCGTAGCCGATTGTCTCCCAGTCCTGGATCGACAGCGGCACGCCGATGTGGCGCGCGATGGCGTTGATGTGGATCGGCGCATTGGTGGAGCCGCCGATTGCGGAATTCGCCACGATCGCGTTCTCGAACGCTTCCCGCGTCAGGATGTCGGAGGGCTTGAGATCCTCGTGCACCATCGCGACGATGCGCTCGCCGGTCTTGTAGGCGATCTGCCCGCGCTCGCGGTACGGCGCGGGAATCGCGGCGCAGCCGGGCAGTGACATGCCCAGCGCCTCGGCAAGCGCGTTCATGGTCGAGGCGGTGCCCATGGTGTTGCAGTGGCCGACCGACGGCGCCGACGACGCCACCATGTCGATGAATTCCTTGTAGGTGATGCGCTCGGCGGCGAGCTCCTGGCGGGCGAACCACACCGCGGTGCCGGAGCCGGCGCGCTCGCCGCGCCACCAGCCGTTCAGCATCGGGCCGCCCGAGAGCACGATCGCCGGGATGTTCACGGTGGCGGCCGCCATGATGCAGGCCGGCGTGGTCTTG
>DASWSO010000010.1:0-3670 GCA_036402635.1 Xanthobacteraceae bacterium | reverse complement strand
GGTCGCCAATCCTTCGACTCCCGCCAACTACTTCCACCTGCTGCGGCGTCAGGTGCTGCGCGGCGTGCGCAAGCCGCTGGTCGTGCTGGCGCCGAAGACGCTGCTGCGGCTGCCGGCGGCGGTCTCGCCGCTCGCCGACTTGGCCGCGGAGAAGCGTTTCGCGCCCATCATCGCTTCCGGACCCGCGGGCGCGCAGCGCGTCCTCATCTGCACCGGCAAGATCGCCTACGAGCTCGAGCGCGAGCGCTTGCAGCGCAGGACCGACGACGTCCAGATCGTGCGGCTGGAAATGATCTATCCGCTGCCGGCCGACGCCCTCTCGGCGATTCTCGCCGCATCGCCGGAGGCGGATCTGGTGCTTGTGCAGGAGGAGCCGGAGAACATGGGCGTGTGGTCGTGGATCCGACCTCGTCTGGAGGATCTCGCGGCGGCCGCGGGCCATCGCAAGCCGAAGCTGCGATACGTCGGCCGGCCGGAATCGCCGTCCCCCGCGGGGAGTTTTCACGGCGATCACGATGCCGATCAGCATGCCATTGTGGCGGCCGCATTCGCGGACGCTGCCCGGCAGCAGGCACAATCGGCAGTCAGTGCCGGACCGGCAGAGGGCCAGCCGCGGGCGCGTGCCGGGTAAGAACAACGCACTGCTCGGAGGGATTAAGCGCTGAAAAGATTGGCTCCCCGGGCCGGATTCGAACCAGCGACCAACCGGTTAACAGCCGGTTGCTCTACCACTGAGCTACCGGGGAACAGGGGCGGCAGCGCGCGACGCGGTCATAACAAACGGATTCGGGCTTGGCAAAGGCAACCTGCGGCTTGTCCCCGGCCAACACCCCACAGCCGCTGCTTGCGCGACGCGTAACCGGCAGACGCGCGGCAGCCTCGGGCGGCCGCTAGCGGGCCGCGGTCCAGCCGATGGAGCCGAGCGGCGCGGTCAGGCCGTAGCGCAGGCCGGTCGGCGTATAGGCGATGGTCGGTTCGCCGATGTGGCGGGCGCCGTCCTCCAGGATCGTGCGGCCGTAGCCCTTGCGGCGCGGGCTGCGGACGCGCGGACCTCCGCTCTCGGTCCACTGGAACGAGAAACGCGGGCCTTCGTCGGCCTCGATCACGTCCCAGCCGATCGACAGCTGGCCGGAGGGCACCGAGAGCGCGCCGTACTTGATCGCGTTGGTGGCGAGTTCGTGGAAGATCATCGCGAAGGTTTGCGCTGCGCTCGGCTGCACGACCACCGGAGCGCCGCGCATCTCGTAGCGGCCCGAAAAGCCGGCGAGCTCGTCGCGCAGGATCTGCTCGAGCTGCGCCCCTTCCCACGCTCCTTCGGTCAGCACCGTGTAGGTGCGCGAGAGGGCGTGCAGCCGGTTGAGGAAAACCGCACGCGCTTCTTCGAGGCTGCGGCCGCTGCGCAGTGTCCGCGTCGCCACCGACTGGATCACCGCGAAGATGTTCTGGGTGCGGTGATGCAGTTCGCCGATCAAGAGGTCCTGGCGCGCCTCGGCGGCCTTGCGCGCGGTCACGTCCACCACGATCAGCAGCAGCGTGCCCTCGCGGCCGCCCTTGAACAGCGTGATCGCAACCTCGATGGGAAAGCGGCTGCCGTCGGCGCGGCAGCCGACGAACTCGCCGCGGCCGCGTTCGATCTTGCCGGCCGCCACCTCGGCGCACAGCGTCGCCAGGCCGGCGCGTGCGTCCTCGGCAAAGAGTTCGCCGGCGGGGCGGCCGGAGAGGGAATTTCCGCCAGCGCCGAACATGGCGGAAAGCGACGTGTTGATCAGCCCGATGCTGCCGTCAGGACCGATGGTGGCGACGCCGTTGGGCGCCGATTCGAACAGGTCCTGGATGACGTGGTCGGCTGGACTCACCGGCAGGCACCGCCGCTACGGGCTTCGCCACCACGGCGGCGGCGCAGAGATGGGAGCGAGTGGAGGCCACGCCCGGAATTGAACCGGGGTACACGGTTTTGCAGACCGTTGCGTAACCACTCCGCCACGTGGCCTAAGCAATTGATCCTGTTGGGTTTCAACACGCAGCAGCTGGCGTCCGGCCGTTTTGCTAGCGTTTTGCTTCCCACGAGTCAGGAACCGGCGGTTTGTAGGGCTTGCTGGCGGGCGGCGTCAACGACCTCGGCCCGTCCCGCTGCCTTCCGGGGTGTCATGGACGGATACAGTGCGAGCGCGACGGTGAAGCGGGGGACAGCGTTAAAGCGGCCTTAAGAAGCCTCGGCGATGCTGCCCCACATGGTCGTCCGCACCCGCCTCCAAACCGTGTTCGTCACGCTCGCGCTCTACTTGGCGGCCGCGGGCCTGATCGGCTACTTCGGCTTCAACGCCTACACCGGCAACCGGGGCCTGAAAGCCAGGCAGGACCTGATGGCGCAGCTCGGAGCGCTGTCGGAAGAGCTCGCGCACCTGAAGGCGGAGCGCGGCGAGTGGCAGCGCCGGGTGGCGCTGCTACGCTCCGAGAGCCTCGATCCGGACATGCTGGACGAGCGCGCGCGCGCGATGCTCGACTACGTGCACGGACGCGACCTCGTGCTGCTCGGCAAGCCGATCAGATCGGCCGGGGCGGCGATCGCGGCGGCGCGCTGACCGGCGCACCGCCGGAGCAGATTTTTCCCCGGAAGTAACGACGTTTACGCGCCCCGGCGGCTAAATGCCCCGCGCCTTCCTCCCCGCCTGGAATTGCGTTATGGGGAGAGGAGAACTGGTCCCCTCAGGCGCGAGGTAGCGATGGCCGTCGCCAGGCAAAAGAACGAACCAGCCGCCGCCCGCCGGCCGTCCGACCAGCCGGCCACCGACGAGCATCAGTCGGCCGCGTTCAGCCGCGAGCAGGAGCTCACCGCCTACCGCGAAATGCTGCTGATCCGCCGCTTCGAGGAGAAGGCGGGGCAGATGTACGGCATGGGGCTGATCGGCGGCTTCTGCCACCTCTACATCGGGCAGGAAGCGGTCGTGGTCGGCATGCAGATGGCGATCAAGGAGGGGGATGAGGTCATTACCGGCTACCGCGACCACGGCCACATGCTCGCTTGCGGCATGGATCCGAAGGGCGTGATGGCCGAGCTCACCGGCCGCCGCCACGGCTAGTCCAAAGGCAAGGGCGGCTCGATGCACATGTTCTCGATGGAGAAGAACTTCTACGGCGGACATGGCATCGTCGGCGCGCAGGTGTCGCTCGGCACCGGGCTCGCCTTCGCCAACCGCTACCGTGAGAACGACAACGTCTCGCTCACCTATTTCGGCGACGGCGCGGCCAACCAGGGGCAGGTCTACGAGAGCTTCAACATGGCGGAGCTGTGGAAGCTGCCGGTCATCTACATCATCGAGAACAACCGCTACGCGATGGGCACTTCGGTGACGCGTTCCTCGGCGCAGACGGATTTTTCCAAGCGCGGCGTCTCGTTCAACATCCCGGGCGAGCAGGTGGACGGCATGGATGTGCGCGCCGTCAAAGCGGCCGGCGACCGCGCGGTCGCCTGGTGCCGCGAGGGCAACGGGCCGATCATCCTGGAGATGCAGACCTACCGCTATCGCGGCCACTCGATGTCGGACCCGGCCAAGTATCGCTCGCGCGAAGAGGTGCAGAAGATTCGCAGCGAGCAGGATCCGATCGAGCAGGTGCGCAATCGCCTGCTGGAGGCCAAGGTCACCGAGCAGGATCTGAAGGCGATCGATGC
>DASWSO010000009.1:0-3047 GCA_036402635.1 Xanthobacteraceae bacterium | reverse complement strand
AGGTGGACGGCAAGCTCGGCCTCGCCACCCGCAAGGGCGTCAAGCAGGCGCAGGTGAAGTTCGGCATGCCGGCCGACTCCTATCCGACCGCCGAGCTGATCGCGCGCCTGCGCTGACGATTGTGATTGCCGGCTTACCCGGCAATCAATCCAACGCAATCGGCCCGTGATCGGCAGCTACACCCGGATCACCACGTTGCCCATGGCGGTGCCCTGCTCCACGGCTTCGTGCGCCGCCACGATGTCGTCGAGCGGGAACGTCTTGGCGACGTTGTGGCTCAGCCGCCACGCCTGCAGCAGCCGCGTGATCTCCGTGACCGCGCGCTCGCGCTCCGCGGCGGTGAGCTCGTAGACGAAGATGAACTGCAGCCGGATCTGGTTGGTCAGGCAGAAGTACGCCGGCAGGTCCACCATCGGCTTGCCGGTGCCGTAGACCACCACCTGGCCATTGGTCCGCAGCACCTCCGGGATGAGGTGCGCATTGGCGGCGAGATCGAGCTCCAGCACCGCATCGACACCACGTCCGCCGGTGAGCGCCTTGACGCGCTCGCCGACGTTCTCGCGCTTGTAGTCGATCACGTGATCGGCGCCGGCTTGTTGCGCGAGCTTCGCCTTCTCGGGCGAGCTCACCGTGGTGATCACGGTGGCGCCGCGCGCCTTGGCAAACTGGATCGCGTAATGGCCGACGCCGCCGGCGCCACCGGGGATCAGCAGCACCGTGCCGGCCTGCGTCTGCGCCACCTCGACCGCATGCGAGGCGGTCATCGCCGGGATGCCGAGGCAGGCGCCGGCTTCGAAACTGACGTCCGGCGGCAGCGGCACCGCCATCCGCTCCGGCAGCGCGATGGATTCGGCGCTGGTTCCGAACGGGCGTTTCCACTGTCCGTTCCAGGTCCACACCCGCTCGCCGATGCGGGAGGGCGAAACCCCCTGCCCGACCGCATCGATGACGCCGGCGCCATCGCTGTTCGGGACGAGCTGCGGCACCGTGATCTTGCGGCTGCCGGCGCGTGCCTTGACGTCGGATGGATTGAGCCCGGAGAACGCCAGCCGCACCCGCACCTCGCCGGGACCCGGCTCCGGCGTCGGGATCTCGCCGACCCGCAGCACGTCGCGAGCGGGACCGTTGCTCTCGTAATAGGCAGCGCGCACGTCTTACCCCCGTTTGAATGAGATTGGGCGGAACTCGGCCCAGGGTCCGTCAGGAACCAGTCTCGCGCACCGGACGTTTTCCCCAAGACGTTCATCGACCAGGAGAACGACCATGCGCAAGACGCTCTATGCGGCCGCCGCAGCGGCCTTCGTGATGCTTCCCGGCCTCGCCGCCGCGCAGGATCCGGCCGCCGGCGCGGCTGCCGGTGCTACCACGGGCGCGGTCACCGGGGCCATTGTCGGCGGGCCGATCGGGGCGGCCGTGGGCGCCGGTGTCGGTGCGGGCGTCGGTGCCGCGGCGACGGACGGCCGCAACACCGATCGTGTCATCGTGGAGGAGCAGCGGACCCCGAGCGTGACCGAGCGCACCTGCGTCGAAGGCGCCAACAGCACGCAATGCGTGGAGACCCGCCGCTGACCGCCGAATATCGGTTTCGTCACGTGGAAAGCCCGGCTCGCGCCGGGCTTTTCATTTCGGCTCGCTCGGCGCCGTCAGCCTGGTCCACTGTTCGCGCGCCCGCGCGACCAGTGTGTTGACGTTGTCCCGGACCACGTCCCAGTTCACCATCGGCCGCTCGACCGGAATGCCCGCCGAGGCGGTCAGAAGGGTCGAGTCGTGCACATAGGCCACTCCGAGCGTCAGCACGACGCCCAGGATCATGCCGAGAAACAGACGCATCAAAGCCTCCTGCGGACCGAACAGGTGAATGCGCCGGCGGCATCCTTGTTCCCGGCACGGTTATCCACGCGACCCGATTGCGGCGAGAACCGGCGCTTTTGCTGGCAAAACAAGCACGTAGCTGCTATATTCGCTGAACATCAGTTCATACGCAGTGGGGCGAGCGTACATTGTCCAGGAGTGAACGAGTGGCAGCGCATAAGTTTTCTGTGGGTCAGAGGGTATTTTACACGGGGGGAATGGTCGGACGGTCGAGCGGCAACGGCACCTACCAGGTGGTTCGTCTGCTTCCTTCCGACGGCAGCGACTACCATTACCGCATCAAGAGCATGGGCGAGGCCTACGAGCGGGTCGCCAAGGAAAGCCAGCTGGAGCGCGATCACTAGCGTTTGCCGGTGGCCTGAACGCCCATTCATCCTTCGGGAGAATTTCTCTGACGGCGGAACGACTTGGCGTGTCTTCTCTTATCGAGGGGGCGCGAAAAAAACCTGCCCGAGGAGATATTGATGCTGAAGATTGCCATCGCCGCGGCTGCCGCGGCGCTTTACGTGCTTCCGGTTTCGGCCGCTCCGCTCGCCGCCCCGACCGACCTGTCGGCGCAGCCGCGCATCGAAGTCGGCCCCGGCGGCGTCCGCGTCGGTCACGATCGTTGGGAGTCGCGCCGGCGCGACCGCAGGATCCACGATCGGTTTGAATCGCGCGGCGACCGCCGCGGCGGCGGCTGCCGCAGCGTCACCATCCGCGAGCGGCTGCCCGGCGGCGGCGTGCGCGTCGTGAAGCGGCGCGAGTGCTGATCGAGCTCTGCTCGCTCCGATCGATGTCGTAGTGGACGGCCCCGCCATGCGGGGCCGTTTGCCTTTCACGGGCGTGCATAACCGGCGGTTTGGGCCCGCGGCATGGTGCCGGCGTCCGCCGCATGCGGCATAATTCGACCACTTTGAGCGCCGAAGGATTTCGCGCATGTGGGGCTTCGATACGTTCGGACTGCCAACGTCGCTCGATGGGGCGCTGACCGTTCCGGTCTGGGCCGCGGGAATCGCGCTGGCGCTCGTGTTGGTCTTCTTCGTGCTGGCGCTGATCCGCAGCGGCACCGCCGGGACGCTGATGTTTCTCGGCCTGCTCGCCTTCGGGGTGTGGGGCGGCTGGCGCTGGATGGACAACGACCGCGTCACCGAGCGGCGCGCGCTCGAGCAGCGGCTGCTCGCGCTCGACCTGCC
>DASWSO010000008.1:0-3973 GCA_036402635.1 Xanthobacteraceae bacterium | reverse complement strand
TGCACGACAGCAATGCGGACCTCCGCTTCATCGTGCTGCCGATGCGGCCGGCGGGGACCGAAGGGATGAGCGAGGCCGAGCTCACGGCGCTGGTTTCGCGCGATTGCCTGGTCGGCGCGGCGCTTCCGACGCGGCCGTCCTAAGGCCGTGCGCCATTGGCGCGAGCGCGATGAACGACGATGAGCTGCACGATCAGATCGCGCGGCTCGAACTGCGTATCGAGGACCTTGGCCAGGCGGCGGAGAAATGCCGCAAGTTCGCCTATGCCTCCAAGCTCGCCATCGTCGTCGGTGTGGTTTGGCTGGGCTGCATCGCGGTCGGGGCGATCCGCCCCACGGCGGTCGACCTGATCGGCGCCATCACCGCCATCATCGGCGGCACCGTGGTGTTCGGTTCCAATACCAGCACGGCCCGGCAGACCGCCGCGGACATGGACGCCGCACAGGCGCAGCGCGCCGAGCTGATCGGCCGCATCGACCTCTGGCTGGTCTCGGACTGACGTCGCCCGGGCGCTTATGCGAGCGCCGGTGCGTCGTCCAGTTCGTCGTCCTGCACGAACTTGCGGCCGCAATTGCTGGCGAGGCTGACCTTCGGCTTGCCGCGCGCGAGCACGACTTCCTGCGGCTGCGCGCGCGAGAGGGTGTAGACCGCCCCCCCGACTGCAGGCCCGGCGAGCGCAACCAGCACGCCGTGACTGCAGCTCGCCGCAATCGCAAGCCCGATATCGCGTAGATGCGCGCGCCCGTAGCAGAAGACCGCCAGGCGGGCACGGAGCTCTTCCGAGACGGTGCCGACCAGCGCCGGCAGGCCGTGCTCGTGCGAGCGGTAGATGGTGCCCAGGAGTTCGTCGGAAACCGGGCAATCGGGTTCGTTCGGAAGGTCTTGGAAACCGATGGATGAAGCGAGCATTCTGCAGCTCCTCTCGTGCCGGGAACCGTGATAATCCGACCCAAATCGTTAACAGTGCTTTAACTTGCGCTTGAACTGCGGCACCGGGAGGACCGCTCCACGGGCGGGGTAAAGCCGTTGGTTGCAGCCCGCGGTTGACCGCCCCAGGCGTGTTTTTATGTGCTAGGATTGCTGCGGATTCTGCTGGAGACGGCGCGCACGGCGCCGGGCAAGCGCCCGGGGCGACGTGAGCAAGACCGTCAGCAGCAGGCGGATTAATCGAGACGAATTGACGGAGGCTTTCTTGGCAGACCGATCCAAACAGGCGCAGGAGCGCGCCGACGCCAACTTCAAGAAGAAACAGACGCAGGCGAGCGAGGGCGCCAAGGCCTGGGCCGACTACGAGGCCGATGCGGTGGCGACCCGCAAGAAGACCGAGCGGCTGCGCGCGCTGCGGCTCGCCCGCGAAGCGGCCGACCAGGGCGCCCCCGCACCCGAGCCGGCGCCCAAGAAAAAGGCCGGCAAAAAGGCCGCGAAGAGCCCTCCCCTGTCGGACTGGCTGACGGCGCGGCGCGGCGAAGGGCGGAGCAGTTGATTTGCTGCCGTTGCCGGAGAACCCCGAGATCGAGGTCGATCTGGTCGAGGACGGCCTGAAGGCCCGCCACAAGCGGGACGGCCACTGGGCGGTGTTCCGCTGGCCCGGCAGCGGCACCGACATGGTCTTTGCCAACGGCCATTGTGACGATAAACATTACTGGACGTACGAGAAGTTCCGCACCGATGCGCATGTGGCGGTCAACGCCCGCGCTCGCGTAACGAGAACCGGCTGAACCTGCGCGACATTGGAGTAAGCAGACACTCAGTCCGGGACCACGCTCCCCGGAAGGAGCGGGGGAGGAGCGCGTGCAGTTACGGTTTCTCGGAAGCGGCGACGCCTTCGGCAGCGGCGGGCGCTTCAACACCTGTTTCCATGTCACCGGCCCGCGCAGCTCGTTCCTGATCGATTGCGGCGCCACCGCCATGGTGGCGATGCGCCGCTTTGCGGTCGATCCCAACACCATCCGCACCGTCTTCCTGAGCCACCTGCATGGCGATCATTTCGGCGGCTTGCCGTTCCTCCTCCTGGACGCGCGCTTCGTCAGCAAGCGCCAGGTGCCGCTGACCATCGTCGGTCCTCCAAGCACGGCGGAACGGCTGGACGCCGCCATGGAAGTGTTCTTCCCGGGCTCGGCGTCGGCGCCGCGTCCATTCGGTTTGCGGGTGATCGAGCTCGCGCCTGGCGAGACGCGCGCCATCGACGAGGTGACGGTGCGCGCGTTCGAGGTGGTGCATCCTTCCGGCGCGCCCTCGCTGTCGCTGCGGCTCGAGGCCGAGGGCAAGACGATTGCCTATTCCGGCGACACCGAATGGACCGAGGTGCTGATCGAAGCCGGGCGTTCTGCCGACCTGTTCGTGTGCGAGGCCTATGCCTATGACGCTCCGGTGAAGAACCACATGGATTACCGCACGCTGGAACGGAAGCTGGGGGCGCTGGGCGCCAAGCAGATCGTGCTCACGCATCCGAGCGCGGCCATGCTCGGCCGCACCGACCTGCGCTATCCGTTGGCGCAGGACGGGATGGTGGTTGAATTCTGAGCAGACGCGGGAGAGGTCACGCGTGACCCTCCCGCGTCCAAGTCGGATGGATGGATGGTAGTCGGTTAGATGAGCGACAGGTGGACCGCGGACACGCCGCCGACGCCGATGGCGCGGGCGGAGGCGTGGGAGAGGTCGATCACGCGGCCGCCGACAAAGGGCCCCCGGTCGTTGATCCGCACCACCACGGCGCGGCCGGTCTTTACGTTGGTGACCTTCACCCGGGTGCCGAAGGGCAGGCTCCGGTGGGCCGCCGTCATCGCTCCCGTGTTGAAGCGCTCACCGCTTGCGGTCTTGCGGCCGTGAAAGCCGGGGCCGTACCAGGAGGCCAGACCGCTTGATTTGAAATTCCGGGCCGAAGCTTCTGAGACCAGCCCGCACGCGACGCTACCAATAACCAGCGCAACAAGCGCCGTAACTTTCACTTTCATGTCTGCCTTTCAGAGTTGTCCGTGACGGTCGGCAGACAAACGGAGCTTCGTGGCCAGAATATGTTGCACTGCACAATTTTAGAGTGCATCGCAACATCTATAGTTCTAGCCTCCCAATGTGGCGAAGAGCAGTCACATTGCTGGACGTTTACCGTCACCGCACGCGGCGCTCCGCTCGCAGGACATGCGGACACCTTGCGCGGAACCGAGCTTCGCGCCGCGTGTTGTGGGCGCATGGGACTTTTACTCGGACTGCTCACGTATCTCGGAATCGCCGCCGGCCTCGTCTTCGGGATGGCCACCGCGGTGTCGATTTTCTTCGCTGACGGCGCCGCCGTTCCTAAACAGGCGAAAACCGTAGCGCCGGTGCCTCCGAAGATCGCGAGCTATCTCGAGCGCAGGAACGAGCCGGCTCCGGCCGCAAAGCCGGAGCCCGCCGCGTCGCCGCCGATCATGGCGATGACCGAGCCGACCTCCAGCATCGCAAGTCCGGCCGTGATCCGTACGCCGGGTTACGATGCGTCCGGCAAGCCGAAGCGTTCGACCAAGGCGGAGCGCCGCGCGCCCGTCCGCGAGGCGCAGGCCGAAGCACCGCCGGCCCGAAGCGCGGCGGTGGCGCCGGGAGTGTCGCAGCGGGAGCTGAGCTTCCGCATCCCCTGACGGCCACCGCGCAAGCGCGTCGCGCCGGAATATTGCCTCACCACCCGTGCTAGACCGCACCGCCGGCATGTGCCGGCCGAGCCTGGTCGGTCGATGCCCCAACTCCTTCGCGTGCTCTGTGGCCTTGCGGCAGCGCTGCCGATGACGCTGGTGGCGGCCTCGTTGGCGCAGGAGCCACCGAAACAACCGGCCGACTACCGCAAGCTGGTGCGCGACAGCGACGCGGCTCTGTTGCTGCCGGAGGTCAAGCGCGGCGAGGTTCGGATCTCCGAGCTGCGCCCGGCCGAGCACTATGTCGGAGCCGACTGGCTTGCGTGCCTGATGACCGACGCCGGCGGTACTCCGCGGGTGTGGGCGCT
>DASWSO010000007.1:0-1618 GCA_036402635.1 Xanthobacteraceae bacterium | reverse complement strand
TAGCGGGTCAAAGCGAGCAGTCGCGCTGGAGCCTGTTCGAGGAGAATAAAGCCCGCAACGCCACCGCGGCGTATTCCGAGCTGGAATTGGAATGACGTAAATTTCGGCGCCGCCATTCCGGAAGCCGAGCGAGGCAACTGTCCGGAATCCACACGCCGCGCGCGCGCCGGAATGACGACGGTCCATAGCGGAGCCATTGCCATGATGATCGCTCTCGGCCTGCTGCGCAGCGCGACCGTTGCATTCGCGCTGGCGCTCGGCACCGGCGGCACCTGGGCCGCCGCGCCGGAACCGCTGGACCCGTGGCCCGAGCTGGCGCGCGACATTTTCAACGGGCGGCCGCTCGCCGACGGCGCCGGCATTCTGGCAATCGAGATGCCGCGACGCGCCGAGGACGCCGCGGTGGTGCCGGTGACGCTGCGCACCACGCTGCCGCAGGGCGACACGCGCAGCGTCAAGACGATCACCTTGGTGATCGACATGAATCCCGCGCCGGTCGCCGCCACCTTCCAGCTCGGACCGCGATCCGGCGTGTCGGAAATCTCCACCCGCGTGCGGGTCGACACCTACACCAACGTGCACGCGGTGGCGGAGCTCAGCGACGGCTCGCTGCACGCGGTGGCGACTTACGTGAAAGCGTCCGGCGGCTGCTCGGCCCCCGCCGCGAAGAACCCGCTGGAGGCAAAGGCCTCGCTCGGGCAGATGCGTTTTCGCCAGTTCGCGGCGGCCGCGTCGAGCAGCCCGCGCGAGGCGCAGGTGATGGTGCGGCACCCGAACAATTCCGGGCTGCAGATGGATCAGGTGACGCGGCTCTACGTGCCGCTGTTCATCGTGCGCGAGATCAAGGTCTGGCAGGGCGACGACCTCGTGCTGGCGGTCGAGGGCGGCATCTCGCTGTCCGAGGATCCCAATATCCGCTTCACCTACCGGCCGAACGGCGCCGCCACGTTCCGCACCGAAGCGGTCGATACCAACGGCGAGGTTTTCCGCTCCGAATGGCCGACCGAAACCGCGATGTGAGCGAGTGGCACCCGGACTGCCCTCCGGAAGCCGAGCGCTTGCGAGCGCCGTCCGGAATACGAAGAGTGGAGTAATCAAAAACACCGCACCTCGGCTTCCGCCTGCGCGCGCCGCAGCTCGTCCACCGCCGCCCGTGCCTGCTCGCTGGAGCGGAACTGGCCGCCGCGGTTGCCCGGGATCTGCGAAATGCTGAGCACCGTCTCGGCCGCGACGTAGCGCTCGTACGGCACCAGCGTCGCGACCACGTCGATCGAGCATGAGCACTGGTCGAGCGACTGGCGGGTCTCGCCATTCGCCTTCATGCAGCCGAACACGTAGTCGACCCGCGCCGCTGTGGGATAGTCGTTGAGATCGGCCGCCGCCGCGGGCGGCGTGGCGAGCAACAATGACGCAAGGCCGGCGATCAGCATCTGCATCCCGCGATGGTGATATGAGGCCGGCGCGAAAGCAACGCCGAGGGGCGACTATGCCGGACACCGGCGTAAGGGAAGCACGGCGGTAGGGCTCCCTCCTCCTTGCAAAGGTTGCCGCGAGGGGCGCGGACACCCCGTTGATTCATCGCGACCTCTGTGCTCTCGCAGCCCCTGATCTCGTGGCG
>DASWSO010000006.1:0-3940 GCA_036402635.1 Xanthobacteraceae bacterium | reverse complement strand
CAGCCCCGGACCGCCGACCCGCCCCGAGCCGCGAAACGTCGCCGCGCTTGGCAGGCCGCTCTCACGGATCGAGGAGCGCGTGCTGGCGCGAGCCCTGCAGCCGCTCGGCTTCACGCTGCGCTGGGACCTGCGGTGGTACGAACGGCTCGCCGTTGCCGCCTTCCGTAACGCAGTCGATCGTCTTGCCGCCGCCGGGCTGCTGTGTGCGTGGGGGACTGCCGATTGGGCGGTCTGGAGAGCGACCCCGCACGGCCGCGAGCTGCACGAGGCGCTCGCGGACCGGGCAGCGAAACCACCCGCAAAATGACGGCCGCATTGCGGCAAAGGATGTCTTTCCCCCGTCGGAGATTGCACAATGCAGTTCTGATTCGCCTGGAGGAGCATCTATGGATCCCGCCGTGACATTCGGCCGTCGGCCCTCACAGCTTCGGGCGCGTGAACACACCAGCCTCGACGAGCTCGGGCGGCGGCTCGGCCTCACTGCCGTTCCGCGCGAACGCCGCCCCGGCGACGACCGGGAGCAAGGCGGCCGTCCGCCCGAGGAACACGATGTCGTCCGCGGCGTTGCGCAATCCACCTTGCAGACGGTGGAGCGCGCCGCCGCAGCCTTTCGCAACAAGGAAGCGCAGGTCCATTCGCTGGCGCAGCATGCGATCGAGCAGCTCGCCATGGCCAACAATCGCATTCGCGAGCTGGAAGCCCAGCTGGTGCGGACCGAGGCGCGCGCCAAGGAGGCGGAGCGCTGGCTGCTGAAGCTGCAGGCGTCCGTGCAGGAGACGCTGGCGGAGTGGCAGGCCGACGCGCCTTACGACGAGGCGCAAAGCGCGTGAGCGGTTTCGCTGCTGCCGGCCGTGCCTAACGGCTGTTCAGATGTGCGGCTCAGCCATAGACCCGCAGAGCCGGAGTTCGTGGCGGGCGCACCCGCGTGGCGCCGGGCGGTATGATCGAGAGCGGTTTTCCCGCCATCAGGATTTCGACCGAAGCGCGAGCGCCGGCGGCCGATAGGTTTCCCATCGGAGCGATGGCGGCGCCTGCGTTACCCGGCAACATTCCGACAAAGGCGAGCGCGCTCGCCAGAGATAGGTTTGCCAAGCTTTTCATTTTCGGCTTTTCATTTTCGGGCTTGTTGGCGTGACGCACATGCCGATATCGCTGCACCACATCCGCCGGCATCGCAAATCGATCCCGCCGTTAACCTGAATCGGCACGCTGAATCCGCCTGACCGAGGCTTCTTTGCGGCACCTTTGTCGCACAAATCGGATGCGGCCGAGCGCTATCGCGTCGAATTTACTTTAAACCGAGCATCACCTTGCAAAGACCCCCGGAAGGTCCAAGGTCGTCCTGCCTTTCGCGTGACAGTTCGCCGCTGGACGCGGAGGCACGGCCGGCTTGAGAGATTGCTAGTTGCCCCTGGCGCTCTCAGCCGGCCACCTGTTTTTCCCCCTAATCGCTGCACGACATCGGCTTTTCCGCGCAATGACGCGTGCGCTCGCGAACTGCCGGCGCGATACTTCGTCTTGCGCTTTACCGGGAAAGCCGCCGCTGCCTTTTTGCTTTCGCCGCGCGCTGCTCCCTCGCCGCTCGGTGGCGCTTGCCCGGGCGTCATTGCAGAATGCGTCAGCGTGATTCGGCACAGGGAGCCGAAATGAACGAGGTCGCGTCCATAGCCTTTCCGGCGGCGATAATGTCGGAGGATCTGTCTGCCTTCGACGAGCTCGGTCGCCAGCTGCGGCTCGCGGTCGACTCGCAGGACGTGCGCGGAACGCCGGAGCGCGCGCCGTCAGGCATCAACGACGTCGCGGAAGCAACGCTGCGCCGGGTTCAGCTCGCCGCCGATACTTTCCGTAAAAGGGAGGCGGCCGCGCACGCCCTCGCCGGTTCGGCGCTGCAAGAGCTTTCCTCCGCCACCCAGCGCATCGAGGAGTTGGAGAGCCTGGTGCACGCTGCCGAGACGCGGGCCAGACGCGCGGAACGGTGGCTGCTCGCGCTGCGCTCTTCGGTCGACGACGCGCTCGCCGACTGGCAGGCCGAAAGCGAAAGCCGGCGAGACGCGCCGTGGTCGTCGTTTGCGGGTGACACACTGAGGGACCGGTGATGCGCCAGTTCGACGATCTGGACCACGTCAAGCAGTGCGAGCTTCTGGTCGAGCTGCTCCGGCGCGTGTCCAATCGCAGTCGTATCGAGCGCGTGCGCACCGCAGCCGAGCTGGCGGCGCGTGAAGGCCGCTCCGTGCAGGAGGTTTGGGCCGACGTCTGTTCCGCCTGCGGCATCGAACCGTGCTCGATGCCGTTGGCGGTGCAGCTGGAGAAAACCTGAGCGGCAATGCGCCGCGATTGTTGCAGCCTCTCCGCACAAGCTATTTACCACGCAGCCAGCTTGGCGTGCGCAGCGTGCCGTTTCGCTTTAAGGTACGATCTGTTTTCTGCGTGGACAGATCCGATGTTGCCGAAAGGCGAAAAGGTTGCGTTGATTTTCCGGATTGGGCTCGGCGGCGAGCAGGGCGTGAACCTGCTGGTCGAGCGGGTCGTGGCGATGGCGCGCAACGATCCCGAGGCTGCGGTTCGCTTCTGGCATGAGGCGGTGGCGGCGCTGCCGATCGTCGATCGCGTCGGCGCGCATATGCAGCTCGGCAATGTCGTCGAGTGCATCGCGGCCATCCTGCCCGATGTCGCGGACAAGCACGGCCGCGAGGTCACCCACGCCGAGAAGAAGAGCTGGCTGCGCGAGCTTCTGCAGCGCCTGCCGACCCGGCATTAGGTCGCGCTCAGGTCCCGCAAAACGTCTGGCGGACGCGCTCGTGCGGCTGCGGCGGATCGGCGTAGTGCCGGTGCGCCGGCTGCTCCTCGTAGGGCCGTGACAGGACCGCGACCAGCCGCTCGAACGGGCCGAAATCTTCCCGCGTCACCGCCGCTTCGATCGCCTCCTCGACCCGATGATTGCGCGGGATATAGGCGGGATTGACAGCCCGCATCGCCTGAGCGCGCGCGCCCGCATCCTGCGGCTCCTGCGCAAGCCGCAGGCGCCAGCGCTCGGCCCAGCGGTCGTAGGCCTCCGGGTCGGCGAACAGCGCCCGCACCGCGCCGTCGTGTTCGGGCCCCGCAGCGGCATCGCTCAAGCCGCGGAACGTCAGCGTGAAATCCGCGCGGTTGTCCGCCATCGCGTTCAACAGGTCGCTCGCCAGCGCCATGTCCTGTTCGCGCTCGCTGAACAAGCCGAGCTTGCTGCGCATGCCGCGGTGGAACGCCGCCTCGAAGCGCGGCGCGAATTGATCGAGCGCCGCGTGCGCTTGCGCGATCGCCTGCTGCTCGTCGTCGGCCAGCAGCGGCAGCAGCGTCTCGGCGAGCCGCGCCAGGTTCCAATGCGCGATGCGCGGCTGGTTGCCGTAGGCGTAGCGGCCCGCATGGTCGATCGAGCTGAACACGGTCGCCGGATCGTACGCATCCATGAACGCGCACGGGCCATAGTCGATGGTCTCGCCGGCGACCGACATGTTGTCGGTGTTCATGACGCCGTGGATGAATCCGATCAGCATCCATTGCGCGATCAGCTCGGCCTGGCGGGCGATCACCGCCTCCAGAAGCGCGCGGTACGGCTGCTCGTGCCCGGCGGCTTCCGGATAGTGCCGCGCGATCACGTGGTCGGCGAGCAGGCGCACGCCGTCGACGTCGCCGCGCGCGGCGAAGAACTGGAAGGTGCCGACCCGGATATGGCTGGCGGCGACCCGCGTCAGCACGGCGCCGGGCAGCGGCGTCTCGCGCATCACCGGTTCGCCGGTGGTGACGACGGCGAGCGAGCGCGTCGTCGGCACGCCGAGCGCGGCCATCGCCTCCGCCACGATATATTCGCGCAGCACCGGGCCGAGCGCGGCGCGGCCGTCGCCGCGGCGCGAGAACGGCGTCGGCCCGGAGCCTTTGAGCTGCACGTCGCGGCGCACGCCGT
>DASWSO010000005.1:0-7378 GCA_036402635.1 Xanthobacteraceae bacterium | reverse complement strand
TCGCTGATGCGCCTGCACCCGCCGCGTCGGAGCAAGGTCGAAGGCACGATGACGGTCGCCGGACAGGACGTCCTCGCGATGAGCCAGCGCGCGCTCGCGGATTACCGCGGCGCCACGGTCGCGATGATCTTTCAGGAGCCGATGCTGGCGCTGGACCCGGTCTACACCGTCGGGTCGCAGATCACCGAGGCGATCCGCCGGCACGAGAAGATCTCGGCCGGCGATGCGCGCAGGCGCGCTCTGGCCCTGTTCGAGCGCGTGCGCATCCCCTCGCCCGATCGGCGGCTGGACGCCTACCCGCACGAGATGTCGGGCGGCATGCGCCAGCGCGCCATGATCGCGCTCGCGCTGGCGTGCCGGCCGAGCGTACTGCTTGCCGACGAGCCGACCACGGCGCTCGACGCCACGGTGCAGATCCAGATCCTGCTGCTGCTGCGCGAGCTGCAGCGCGAGCTCGGCCTCGCCGTGATCTTCGTGACCCATGACATCGGGGTGGCGACCGAGATCGCCGACCGCATCGCCGTGATGTATGCCGGCCGTATCGTCGAGACCGGCACTTTGAGCGACGTGGTGAAGGCGCCGGCGCATCCCTATACGCGCGGGCTGCTCGCTTCCACGGTGCACGGTGCCCATCGCGGCACCCGGCTCGAGACCATCGCCGGCGCGCCGCCGCGGCTCGACCGGCTGCCGCCCGGCTGTTCGTTCGCGCCGCGCTGCAAGGTCGCTCTGCCGGACTGCGCGAAGATCGATCCGCAGGACGTGCCGCTCGGGCCGGAGCGCAGCGCCCGCTGTCTGCTCGCGGGCGCCGCCTGATCCGCGGCGCCGTTCAACCCGGCAGGGTGGTCTCCTCGCGCGGAAACAGATGGCTGAGGACGACCAGGCTGACGATCAGCAGCGGGGTCGCCAGGAACGTACCCAGCGGGCCCCATAGCCAGGTCCAGAATGCCACCGCGAGAAACACCAGGAAGGGGCTGAGCGTCAGCCGCCGCCCAACCACGCTCGGCGTGATGAAGTGGCCTTCGACCGTCGCGATCACGATGAAGAGCACCGCCGGCAGCACGGCGGCGCCGAGGGTCGGCGCCGAGATCAGGCCGACCGCCAGCAGCGTCAGCACGATGATCGCCGGCCCGAGATACGGGATGTAGTTGAGCACGAACGTCAGCACGCCAAACGCCACCGGGTTGGGGAAGCCGACCAGCCACAGCATCGCGGTCGTCACAACGCCGAGGCCGAGATTGATTACCGTCACGGTGCTCAGGTACGTGATCAGGTTCTGCTCGATGTCGTTCCAGATGCGCACCACCCGCAGCCGCGCCGCACGGGTGCCGAACCAGGTGATGAGCTGGCGCCGCAGCCGTTCGATTCCCACCAGGAAGAACAGCAGCGTTCCGAAGAACACGATGAACTCGCTGATCGCCGGCGTCACGATCGAGAGCGCGTCGCGGATCATCGGCCCGACGCCGGGCTCGACCGCCACGGTCGGGCTCGACGGACCGGCGGTGTCGCCGAGCGACTTGGTCAGGTCGCGGATGGTGGCGAGCGGCCCTTCGACCCAGCGCAGCTTATCCTTCACCACCGCGCCGAGGTCGGGGCTTTGCGCCAGCCAGGTGGTGAGCGCACTGACCAACAGGCTGGCGGCGAGATACAGCAACCCGAAAAACACCACCACCAGCAGCGCGGCGGTCAGCACCGGCGGAATCTTGTAGCTGGCGGCGAATTTCTGCACCGGATTGAGCACGATGCCGATGATCAGCGCGGCCAGCACGGGCATCAGGATCGAACGGGTGAAGTAGAGCGCCGCGATGGCGGCGACGAAGCCGAGCCCGATGGTGGCGGCATGGCTCAGCATGCGCCAGCTCTTTTCGGTGTTGGAAAGCGGGTGCGGGTCGGTGACTTCCACCTGCGCGGCAGCGGCCTCGCCCAGGCTGGAGGCCGGAACCCGCTTGTCCTCGACCCTACTCTCGTCGCGCAAGGCTGCGACCTTCGGCTGCTGCGCCATGAGCTTATCCGCCTTCGGCGGTCCAGGAAGGCGGGCCGCGACGCTGGATAACTCGGCAGCGGCGGTCGGGTTGCGTCGACCCCCGCTCTATTCGGCCGTCGGGTCGGTCAGCGTGGGCCCATGCGGAGCGCGCCGTCGATGCGGATCACCTCGCCGTTGAGGTAGCGGTTCTGTACGCAATGCAACACCAGCGCGGCGAATTCGCTCGGTTCGCCGAGGCGGCTCGGAAACGGCACCTGCTGGCCGAGGCTCTGCTGCGCCGCCTCTGGCAACGCGCGCAGCATCGGGGTGCCGAAAATGCCGGGTGCGACCGCCAGCACCCGCACCCCGAACTGCGCGAATTCGCGCGCCGCCGGCATCGTCAGCGCCGCCACCCCGCCCTTCGAGGAGGCGTAGGCGGCCTGGCCGATCTGCCCCTCGAACGCCGCCACCGAGGCCACCGAGACGATCACGCCGCGTTCGCCGTCCTCCAGCGGGTCGAGCTTGCTGGCTTCCGCGCCGACCAGCCGCAGCATGTTGAACGTGCCGATCAGATTGACGCGGATCACCCGCTCGAAGTCGGCGAGCGGCATCGGCCCTTCGCGGCCGACGATGCGCTTCGCCGGTCCGATGCCGGCGCAGTTGATCAGGATGCGGGCCGGTCCGTGCGCCTGCCGCGCCAACGTGATGGCGTTGACTGCCGCGTCGGAGTCCGCCACGTCGCAGGCGATCGCGATGCCGTTGATCTTCTCGGCAGTGGCACGTGCG
Organism: Xanthobacteraceae bacterium; assembly: GCA_036402635.1. GTDB lineage: Bacteria > Pseudomonadota > Alphaproteobacteria > Rhizobiales > Xanthobacteraceae > DASWSO01. Next base: position 4,632 of record DASWSO010000005.1, on the reverse strand, counting down.
GCATCGGCGTTGACGTCCAGCACCGCCACCTTGGCACCGGCGCGCGCGAGCTGCGCGGCGGTCTCGGCGCCGAGCCCCGATCCGGCGCCGGTGACGATCGCCGCGTGTCCCTTCGGATCCATCCGTTCTGTTCCTTGACTGCTCGGGCCTACGTCCTTCGAGACGCGCTGCTGCCGCAGCGCTCCTCAGGATGAGGGGTTAGAGTAGCGTGTGCGGCGACCGCGACGCCATCCTTGCGCTGCTTCCGGGTCGTCACTTGTTCTGCGTCACCAGCCGGATCGGCTTGCCGTCGAGCCAGGCGCGGATGTCCTCCACGGTATCGCGGAAGAACACGCGGTACGTGCCGTCCGTGACGTAGCCGAGATGCGGCGTGAGCACGATGTTCTGCAGCCTGCGCAGCGGATGGTCCTCCGGCAGCGGCTCGACGTCGAACACGTCGAGCCCGGCGCCGGCGATGCGCCGGCCTTGCAGCGCATCGAGCAGCGCCGCCTCGTCCACGATCGGCCCACGCGAGGTGTTGACCAGGAACGCGCTCGGCTTCATCAGCGCAAATTCCGGTGCGCCGATGAGGCCGCGGGTCCGCTCACTCAGGACAAGGTGAATACTGACGAAGTCGGACTCGGCGAAAAGCTGCTCTTTGCTCGCATAAGTGACGCCGACTTCCGCGCAGCGCTCCGGCGTCAGGTTCTGGCTCCACGCCATCACCTTCATCTCCAGTGCGGTGGCGAACTTCGCCACCTTGGAGCCGAGCTTGCCGAGACCGACGAGGCCGAGCGTCTTGCCGAGCAGGTCGGTGCCGATGGTCGACTGCCATGGCACGCCGGCCCGCATCATCGCGTCTTCGAAGCTGATGTTGCGGGCGAGGTCCAGCATCAGGCCGAGCGCCAGCTCGGCGGTCGGGTGGCCATGGCCGCGGGTGCCGCTGATCACGATGCCGCGCGCCAGCGCCGCCTGCAGGTCGACCGAGGCGTTATAGGCGCCGGTGGTGACAAGCAGCTTGAGGTTCGGCAGCGCCTCGATCGTCTCCCGCGGCAGCGGCGTGCGCTCGCGCATCAGGCACACGATCTCGGCGTCGCGCAGCGCCTCGATCACCTGCGCCTGCGAGCCGAGGTGCTGGTTGTGGACCTTGATGTCGATGTCGTTCTGCACCGGCGACCAGTCCGCCATGGTGAGCGCGACGTTCTGGTAGTCGTCGAGGATGACGCAGCGCGGCTTCATGTTCCCCCCTGTGGCCAAGTTCATCGGCCCATAGCCCTGTGCGGTCTTTCCGGGCGGGTCAAGCCGGTCGCCCCGGGGCGGGGCCGGCCGCCAGGGGTGAAACTTTTTGGACACACCGGGACGGGGCAGCACGTCAAGGTCGTGAAAAGTGAAGGATTTTACGTTTTGTTAACCACAACCGCAGCATGGTTAACCCGAGATTTATCGAGCGCCTCGGCCGAGGCCTGGTTGGAGGACTGTGACGTGGAACGAAGCCGACGATTCCCGCGCGGGGATGCTGCCGGAATGGACAACGTCCGCCGTTTTGGGCCTGTCCAGGACGACTACTCCCCCACCCGCAGCGGACCCTCGCGCCGCGATTGGGCCGCCACGCTTGACGCCGTACATCAGGCCGCCGAGATGATGAGATCCACCGAAAATCATTCGAAGGAAGTGGAGGCGCGCGGGCTGGCCTTGGCCGAGCGGGCGCTCAAGGAGCTGAAAATCTCCGAGAACCGCATCCAAGCCGCCGAAGCCGCCCAGCGCGCCGCCGATGCGCGCACGAAGGAAGCGGAAGCGCGTGCCCGCGAAGCCGAGGAGTGGCTCTCGCGCGTGCACGAGGCGATCGTCGATCACTTGATCACCCGCCGGCCCGAGGGCGCGCGCGAAAGCGCGGCGGCTTAAACGCCGAGGCTGCCTCCGCCTCGGTCATGCGCTGGCGAGCCGGCGATGCCCCGCCGACTCGCGCGCCGATCGACAGAGGCGGCCACAAGTCTTTTGCTGGATTGTCTTTTGCTGGATTGCCGGGTCACCCCGCGCCGGCGATGCCCCGCCGGCTCGTCCGGCATGACGGCTAGCTAAATCTTTCCCAGCGCGCGCAGCACGCGGTCAGGCGTGATCGGCATCGCCGTGATCGGCGCGGCGCCGAGCGGACGGAGCGCGTCGTTGACGGCGTTCATCACCGCCGCCGGCGCGCCCGCGGTGCCGGCCTCGCCGGCGCCCTTCGCACCCAATTCCGAATCGGCGGTCGGCGAGACCACGTGGCCGATCTCCATGTCGGGCATCTCGGCCGCCATCGGGACCAGGTAATCGGCCATATTGGCGTTGAGCATCTGCCCGCGCTCGTCGTAGACGCAGTGCTCGTACAGCGCGCCGCCAATCCCCTGCACGATGCCGCCGCGGATCTGCTCGTTGACCAGCTGCGGATTGATCACGGTGCCGCAGTCCTCCACGCACCAGTGCTTCAGCAGCTTGATGAACCCGGTGTCGGTGTCGACTTCGAGATACGACGCCTGCACCCCGTTGGTGAACGAGAACGGCCACTGCCGCGGCACGTAATGCCGCGTCGCCATCAGCTCGGCCTGGAAGCCGGGCGGCAGCGTGTCGGGGCGGAAGTAGGCGATCCGCGCCACCTCGTCGAGGCCCATGCGCTCGCGCCCGCTGCCGGCGTCGACCACGGCGCCGTTGCGGATGTCGAGCGCCTTGGCGTCGGCTTGCAGGATCGAGGCTGCGACCGCCAGCACGTTGCCGCGCAGCGCCTTGCCGGCCTGCCAGCCGGACTCGCCGCCGATGCCGGCGGCGCGCGACGCCCAGGTGCCGCCGCCGTAGGGGGTGTTGTCGGTGTCGCCGGTGATGACGCGCACCCGCTCGATCGGCACGCCGAAAGCGCTCGCCACCACCTGCGCCATCACGGCGTCGGCGCCCTGGCCCTGCTCGGTGACGCTGGAATGGCAGATCACCGATCCTTGCGCGTCGAGCTTCACGGTGCAGCCGTCCTGCGCCGAGATTTTTGCGCCGCCGACGCCGTAGAACGCCGCGCTCGGATTGGTCACCTCGATGAACGATGCGAAGCCGATGCCGCGATGCACGCCGCGCTCGCGCATCCGCTTCTGCTCGGCGCGCAGCCCGGCGTAATCCATCATGGCGTCGAGATGCGCCAGCGCCTCGTGATGCGAGAGCTGCTCGAACTTGATGCCCGAGGCTCCCGCGCACGGATAGGCGTCGTCCGGAATGAGGTTGCGCCGGCGGATCTCCAGCGGGTCCATGCCGATGCGCGCGGCCGCGAGGTCCACAAGGCCCTCGGTGACGGCGGTCGCGATCGGGTGCCCGACCGCGCGGTACTGGCACATCACGTTCTTGTTCTGGAACACGACCCGCGCCTGCGCGCGGTAGTTCGGGCAGGTGTACGGACCGCCGACCAGGTTCACGACCTGGTTCGCCTCGATGCCGCTGGTGCGCGGATAAACCGAGTAGGGACCGATGCCGGTGAGATCGTCGATCACGAACGCCGTGATGGTGCCGTCCTGTTTGACCGCGATCTTGGCGTGCACGCGGTGATCGCGCGCATGGATGTCGGTGACGAAGCTCTCCAGCCGGTCGGCGACGAACTTGATTGGCCGTTTCAACAGCTTGGAGATCGCCACCGTCGCCATCTCGTCGGCGTAGGTGTGCACCTTGATGCCGAACGAGCCGCCGACATCCTTGGTGACGACGCGCACCTGGTGCTCCTCGATCCCGAGGTGCTTGGCGAACAGGTTCTGCATCATGTGCGGCGCCTGCGTCGCGTGATACGCGGTCAGCCGTTGCTCGCCGGGGTTCCAGTCGGCGACGATGGCGCGCGGCTCCAGGCATACGCCGGTGTGGCGGCCGAACAAGAAGGTCTGCTCGACCACCGCGTCGGCTTCGGCCAGCGCCTTGTCGACGTCGCCGGCGTCGAGCTTGCGCTCGAAGGTGAGATTGTCCCCGAGTTCCGGGTGGATCACCGGCGTATTCGGGTCGAGCGCGGTCTCCATATCGGTGACCGCGGGCAGTTCCTCGTAATCGACCTCGACCAGCTCGGCCGCGTCCTCTGCCTGTGCGCGCGTGCGCGCCACCACGGCGCACACCGCCTCGCCCTGCCAGCAGGCGCGCTCCATCGCGAGCGGATATTGCGGCGCCGACTTAATGCCCTTGAGATGCGTGAGCACGCCCACCCACGGCGTCATCACGGCCGTGAGGTCCGCTCCGGTGAGCACCGCGATCGCGCCCGGCGCCTTCTTGGCGGCGGCGGTGCCGATGGAGCGGATGCGCGCATGCGCATGCGGCGAGCGCACAAACGCGACATGCGCCATGCGCGGCAGCACCAGGTCGCTGATGTACTGGCCGCGCCCCTGCGTCAGCCGCTCCAGGTTCGGCCGCGGCACCGAGCGGCCGATATAGGAGTTCGGCCGGTCAAGCGCCGTCAGGCCCGACGGCATGTCGTCCATGATCTTCATCGATCCACTCCGGCGCGGGCCTGCGATACCGACTCGATCGCGTCCACGATCGCCTGGTACCCGGTGCAACGGCAGTAGTTGCCGGAGATGTGGTCGCGGATCGCCTCGCGGCTCGGCACCCCGCCGGCGGCAAGGAGTTCCGCCGCGGTGATCAGCATGCCGGGTGTGCAGTAGCCGCACT
>DASWSO010000004.1:0-11278 GCA_036402635.1 Xanthobacteraceae bacterium | reverse complement strand
ACTGCAAGACTCCCGTAACGACGCGCATCAGATCGGCATCCGCATGATCTCTTCGTACGATGCGATCACGCGGTCGCGCACCGATACCAAGGTCTCGATCGCCGTTTCGGTCTCGGCCACGGCGGTGACGACGTCGACGATATTGGACTTGCCGGTGGCGAGCGCCTGCGCCTGGCCGTCGGACTTTTTGCCCGCTTCCATCACGCTGCTGAGCGCATCCTTCAGCAACGAGCCGAAGCTGCCCTCGCCCTTCGCCTCGGTCGGAGCGCGGGCCGGACCGCCGCCCTGCTGGCCGAGCTTGGCGAGCGCCGCATAGGCGTTGGCAGCGATAGTCGGAGACGGCATGGCGTCGGTCCTGTTCAGGCCTTGAGGATTTCGATGGTGCGCTGAAGCATGCGGCGGGTGGCGCTGATCACGTTGAGATTCGCCTCGTAGGACCGCTGCGCCTCCCGCATGTCGGTCATTTCGATCAGCTCGTTGACGTTCGGGTACTTCACGAAGCCGTTGGCGTCAGCCGCGGGGTGGCCGGGCTCGTATTTGGAGCGGAAGTTGGACGGGTCGGTGCGCAGGCGGCCGAGCCCGACCACGTCCGCCTGCAGCGAGCGGTCCACCTCGGCGCGGAAGGTCGGGATCTTGCGGCGATACGGATCCGCCCCGGGGCGTTGCGCGGTGGAATCGGCATTGGCGATGTTCTCGGCAATGACCCGCATGCGCCCGGCCTGGGCGCGCAGACCGGAAGCGGCGACTGCGATCGATTTGAGGAAGTCCATCCCGCGCCCCCTCAACGCTTCCCGAGCGCGGTCTTGAGCAATCCGAGGCTGCGGCTGTAGAGCGAGGCGGCCGCCTGGTAGTCCATCTGGTTGGCCGCGACCTTGATCATCTCGTCCTCGAGATTGACGGCGTTGCCGGTCGGCCGCGACTCGTTAGCGGCGCCGCGCTCCACCTGGAATTGGGAACCGCCGCCCCCTCCTCCCCCGATATGCGCCGCATCGGTGCGGGCGAGCGTCAACGCCGCCTGCCGGCCGAGCGCCCGCTGGAAATCCGGTGCCGCCAGGTCGCGCGCCTTGTAATTGGGCGTGTCGGCATTGGCGACGTTCTGCGCCAGCACCTTCTGGCGCTCCTGGTGCCACTGCATGCGGGTGCGCAGCATGGACAGTATGGGAGTGTCGGAGATCGGCATCGCATCGCCCCAGCGCGTTCGCCCGAAGGTCGAACCCGGCAAATTCTTCCGCCCTCATGGTTAACGCGCAGTTAAGGCGGACGGGCCGCCGCCGGTGCGCGGCAATCTGGCGTTAACCATGAGAACTGTGTTTCCCTGCAGGAACGCGGGGGCATCGGCGCGCGGGCGTTAACGTTCTGTTAGGGTTACGGGCGGCAAGTTCTGCCGGCCGCGTTTACCCGGCGGCGAGAACGCGTGCCGCTTGTCGCCGGTGCTGAGTAGCGGAGAACGGGCCATGATCGAGAGTCTTTTGGGGATGGAGCAGCTCCCGCTGCCGGTGAAGCTGATCGTCGCCTTCGTGATCGTGTTGGGGCTTATCGCCCTGGCGACATGGGTTTTCCGGCGCGTCGGCGGCACCACCGTCGGCACCACCCAGAGCCGTGGGCGGCAGCCGCGCCTGGCGGTGATCGACGCCGCCGCGGTCGACGGCCGCCGCAGGCTGGTGCTGATTCGCCGGGACAACGTCGAGCACCTCGTCATGATCGGCGGTCCGAGCGACGTCGTCATCGAGCAGAATATCGTGCGCGCCGTAGCGGTGGCGCCGCCCCGCGAAGCCATCGCACCGCGGCCGCCCGAGCCCCCCCGCCCGGCTCCCGAGCCGCGCATGGAGCCGCCGCCGGCACGGGCCCCGCAGATGCGGACCGAGCCGGTCAGCCGCACCCCGCGCGAGCCCACCCGCGCGCAACCGATCGAGAGCCCGCGGCCCCGCACGCCGCCGCCGACCATGCGCATGGAGCCGGAAGCTGCACCGATCGAAATCCAAGGATCGCCTGCGACCGCCGACAACAATCTCGCCGATATGGCGAGCAAGCTGGAGGCAGCCCTGCGCCGTCCCGGACAGCCGGCGCGCCCCGGCGCAACGCCGGACGGCCAAGGCGGGCCCAGTGGCGACACGCGTCCGTCCGACGCGAAGCCGCAGAAGTCCGTGTTCGACAGCCTCGAAGAAGAGATGGCGAGCCTGCTCGGCCGCCCTCCGGGAAAACAATAATGACGCGACGACACCGGATCCTGCTGCTGGCGCTGCCGCTGCTCGCCGTCACGGCGCAGCCGGCGCTGGCGCAAGATCTGAGTGTCAGCTTCGGCCAGGGAACCGGCATCACGGAGCGGGCGATTCAGCTGATCGCGCTGGTGACGGTGCTGTCGCTGGCGCCGTCCATTCTGGTGATGGTGACGTCGTTTACGCGCATCGTGGTGGTGCTGTCGCTACTGCGTACCGCGCTCGGCACCGCGACCGCACCGCCCAATGCGGTGGTCGTATCGCTTGCTTTATTTCTCACGATATTCGTGATGGGCCCGGCGTTTCAGCGCGCCTATGAGGCGGGTGTGCGGCCGCTTTCCAACGGCGAGATCAGCGCCGAGCAGGCGTTCGAGCGCTCGTCCGAGCCGTTCCGCGCCTTCATGCTCAAGAACGTGCGCGAGAAGGATTTGTCGCTGTTCATGGACCTGTCGCAGCAGCCCCGGCCCGACAAGCCGGAAGATATTTCCATGCGCATCCTGACGCCCGCCTTCATGATCTCGGAGCTCAAGCGCGCGTTCGAGATCGGCTTCTTGCTGTTTCTTCCCTTCCTGATCATCGACCTCGTGGTTGCGTCGGTGCTGATGTCGATGGGCATGATGATGCTGCCGCCGGTGGTGGTGTCGCTCCCGTTCAAGCTGATCTTCTTCGTGCTGGTGGACGGCTGGAACCTGGTCGCCGGCAGCCTGGTGCAGAGCTACGGCCCAAGTTGACCGAGGCCGTCAACCGCGCCGCGGCGGCGGGGCCGACGAGAGCGCGCCACTGCTATCCGGAAAGCGCGTGCGCAGGTCGCGCAGGAAGGCGTCGAGCGTGTCGACCGACAAAGCGGCGCGCGCGATCTCCCCGAACTCCTCGCTGCGATCTTTCAGCGGGCGGGTGACGACATCGAACATCCGGCGATCTGCGCCGTCCGCCATCAGCGGTCCGTATTTCTGCCGAAGCCGGTCCACCCCGATCGCGTCCTCGGCGAGCGCATAGCCGACGCCGGCGCGCAGCAGGTCGGCCCGTTGTGCGATATCGAGCGCCGCTTGGTCGCGCCAGCGCTCGCCATACATCCGCTCGATCTCTTCGGCCGCCTCGCGCCAGCGCCGTGCGGCCCAGAGAACGTCAGCGCGCAGCCGCTCGACCTCCCTGCCCTTCATCTCTTCGGCGATTTCCAGCGCGAGATCGTGCCTTCCCGAGTCGGACAAGGCGCGCGCCTCGATCAACAGCCGCTGTTGCCGCACGTCCTTCGGCAGATCCGCCGCGCGTGTCGTCCGCAGCACTTGCAGCACACGGTCCGGCTTGCGGTTCATAAGATAGACGCTCGCCAGTCGCGCGGCGACCTGCGCGCGCGCAGCGCCTTGCAGGCGATGATCGACCTGATGCTGCAGCAGTTCGGCCGCCTGCGTCAGCAGGTCCATCGCTATCAGGCGTTCCGCCAAGCGGCGGATCATCTCGTCACCACGGCGCCCGGTCGGCGTGAGGTGGCGGAAGTCGTAGAACAGACCGAGCGCCTCCACCGGCGTGAGCTTCTCGCCGCGATCGCCGAGAAATAGCGATTCGAACGACGCCGCGGCCTCGGACTGCATGCGACGCGTCAGCTCCGAGCGCGGATGTGCCATGAGACCGATGCGCATCACCTGGAATGCGTCGCGGTATCGTCCCTCCTCGGTGTAGAGCCGCGCCAGCAGTTGCAATGCCTCCAGCTCGGTCTCGTCGCCGCGCCAGCCGGCGGTGAGCATTTCCAGCTCCTTCACCGCCTCGTCGCGACCGACCTGCTTCAACGTCGAGCGCAGCGTGATCAAGCGCAGGCGCGCCTGCGCGGCGGCCGGTTCGTCGGCCGACTCGGCCGCCATGCGATAGGCCCCGAGCGCATCATTGAGCCGGCCGAGCCCTTCCGCGACACGGCCGGACAGGACAAACAGCGTCGGCTTGAGTTCCTGCGGCACGCCGAGACTGTCGAAATCGTTCAGGTGACGCGCGGCCTCGGCATAATCCTTCACCTCGGCGGCGCTGCGCACCGCCTCCACGACCGCGAGCCGCTGCAGCTCGATCGGCAGGCCGGCGCTCGCCGCCTGCACCGTCTTCAGCGCTTCGCGGGCTTCGGCGAAACGGCCGAGCCGCGACAGCGCGATGCCGCGCCACAGCTGCGCATCGTGGCGGTTGCCGACGACGGAACTCGCGAGATCCTTCAAAGTCTGGTCCTCGCGCCCCAGCATCAGATGGCAGATGCCGCGCAACACCAGCATGGCCGACAATTCATTGGGGTCACGCTCGCTCGCGAGCGTGACATCGAGCACGCCTTTGGCTTCCGGTGCCATCTCGCGCGCGAGATAGAAGCGGGCGAGATCGGTGCGCGCCGCATTGCGCTTCTCTTCCGGCACCTCGGCCACGGCGCGCATGAGCGCGACCTGGCGGTCCTGCAAGTCACCATGGCGATCGAAGCCCCAGGCCTGCGCATCGAGGGCTCCGGCACGGGCGAGTTGGAGAGCCGAGCCGCTCCCGTCGCTTCCCAGCGCAGCCGTCATCGTCAGACCGCCGGGACGGCTGATCACAATTCGCTCCGGCAACGCCTCGGCAGTGAGATCGTCGGCCAGCGGCTCGATCACGACCCCATGGCTGGAGGCCAGCGCACGGAACTCGACGAAGTCCTGCGTCTTCAAGAAGCCGCGGGCCGGCCCGTATGCGGTGACGACCTGCAGCTGACCGCCGGCTTCCCCGTCGGCGAGACGATGCAGGCGCTGCGGGGCATCGAACGGGATAGCGGCGCTGGCCTGCGACTGGGCATTCGCCCGCGTCACGGTGAGCGGGGCGGTCGGCTCCAGCACGAGGTCGCCGAGCGTCACGATCCAAGCGTCACCGTCCGTCGCCAAGCTCGTCAGCCGCGACCGCGCCAGCTTCACCTGCACGACCTGACCGTCGCCCGAGCGCGCCACGCTCACATCCTTGATGGTCCGGTCGTCCCGCAAACGGGCCAGGTCGAGGGAGGCGCTGGTATCGAAGACCAGCCAAATGGTGTCGGCGCGCCGGAACACCGCCGCGGCGGTGGGCGTCGGAAACGGAAATGTCAGCCGCAGAGTCTCGCCCTGGCGCGTGAGGACGGCCGCCACCGGCGCTTTCGACGGTGCCGCGTTGTTGCTGGCGCGAGTTGCCGGCGCCGGCGTCTCAAGCTCCGGCTGAGACTGCGGAGTGGCCGGTTTCGCCGTGGGCTGCACCGCTTCGACGCGAGCCGATGCCGCCGGTTGGGCAGCACTTGCCGGCACCGGCGGATCGGCTCTGGCCGGTGCGGGCTCGGCCGTCCTGCGTTCCTGATTCGGTGGCGGCGTCTCGCTACCCGCTCGAGGCGCCGCCGGCGGCGGCGCCGGCGAGACCGGTTCCGGCTCTGGCGACCAGCTTGGATCGGGGTGATCGGCGGCCTTGGTACGGCTCTTGTCGGCGGCCGCGGTCACGTCGACCACGAAGCCGGCATCTTCGCGGAACGTCCGCACGTCGGCCTTCGCGGTAAGGGCAAACCGCACCGTCACATTGTCGTCGCCGATTTCGGACTCGACCCCGCCGAGGCTAGCTGGCAGCGCCGCCTTGACGTCGGCGAGATCGAACTTGATCGGCGCATCGAAGGTCAGGCTCAACCGATCCTTGCTGCGATCCGTCGCCACCGCGACCGTCGCGGGCAGCTCGAACGTGTACCGGGTGAAGGTGGGCAGCGTTGCGACCCGCACACGCACCGCAGCGTCGCGATGGGCCGATGGCAGAGCCGGCGGCTGTTGGCGAATCCGCCGCTCGGCCTCGCGCGCGCGGCGGGACAAATCCTCGATGACCTCGGATGGCAGCCCCGGCGGCAGCCCAGCCCAATCGAGCGGCAGCAGATCCACGTAAACGCGGTCGGCCGCTGCTATGGAATTGACCCGGAGCTTGCGCGTCAGCGCCAGACGCACCGCCGTGCCGTCCGGATCGCGGCGCGCCGCCGAAATATAGCCGGGCATCGACACCGCGATGTGGTCGACGTTGATCTCGACCGGCTGCTTGAAGGCGATCACCACGATCCCGCCCGCAAGCCGCACTTCCGCTTCGCCATCGGTCGGCAGAGCGAAGACCAGCCGGCCAAACCCATCGGCGACCGCAGCCGTGACCTCCGCCTTGGCGCCGGCCGCATGCGCCGACGGCCGCGGCGACGTTGCGGCTAAAATGGCGATCGCCACAGCGGCCCAACGGGCCGAGCGGCGCAGGCGCACCACGACCGGCGGCCGGCGGCCGCAGTACACACGTGGGCGGCTTAACACGCCGGCCATTCTCGAAACGTTCCTGAAGGCGGACGACTGTCGGGCATCCCGCCCATGGATGCCGGATGCCGCCAGCCTAGCGGCGGCCGTTTAATGCGGATTTAAGGCTGTCGCGGAAAATGCTCTCAAGGCCGGTGCCAACGCAGGCGGGCTCTAATTCCGCGGCCGGCCTTCGATCTTGGGAAGGTCCTGCAAGCTGGCGCCCTTTGCGTTCGGGCGCGCCGCCATTTCTACGGTCAGCCGCTCGGCTGCTTCCGGCGCCATCTGCGCAAGGATTTCCGCCATGCGACGCGGGCTGATCTGACCGGCCACCTCCAGCAGGACCTTCGGGTCCAGCCGGTCGAAGATGCGAGCCGCCTCCTTCGCCTTCATGCCCTCGTACATCGTGATCAGACCCTTGAAGCGCGCGGCTTCCGCCTCGTCCTTCTTCTGCATCGCGGCGTTGACCTGCGCCTCCAGCGCCTTCAGCTCCTCGATACGGGCCTCCAGGCGTTTCTCGGCCGCCTTCAGCAGGCCTTCGCGGACTTCGATCTCGCCCGCGCGCGCGTCGAGCTCCTGCCGGCGCTCCTGCAGCCGCTCCAAGACCGCCCGCTCGCCGGCTGGGATGGCCGGCCGGTCGTCGAGCGGAATCGGCGTTCCGGCCGGGGGCATGCCGGCCGCGGTTGGGGCCTTGGCGGCCGGCGTAGGTGCCGATGTCGCTGCGGCAGGCGGCGGGCTCTTGTTGCCGGCGACCGATCCGGTCACGTCCGGATAGCCGAACATCTCCTGCGCCCACGAGCGCTTGGCTGGCTGCGCATCCTGCGCCCGCGCGTCCTGCAGGCTGCCGAGCACGTAGCCATGGCCGCTGATCAGGCCCACTGCCTTGAGCCCGAACAGACTTGCGGTCGCGAACAGCACGATCGGCAGCAGCCTGATGGCGTACATCGCTAACCTCCGCTCAGCCGCGCGCCGCGGGGCGCCACGTCACGCCGCTGCGCCTTGCGAGCGCAGGCGCGTGCGTGCCGCGAACGCTTGCGCGGCGGCGACGGTGCTGTGGGCGTCCGGCGCGATCGCGCGCGCCGGCGGTTGCCCGAGCAACCCTTGCGACGCGCTCGCGATCTGTCCGAGCTTGCTGATCACCTGCTCGCCGGCGACGATCTTGCGATCGAGGTCGGTCGCGAGCAGCTCGGCCGATCTCAGCCGCTGGCCGAGTCCGCTGTCGCATTCTTGCACGGTCAGCTTCAGTCCGGCGATCGCACGCTCGGCGATTTCGGTGGCGGTGATCAATTCCGAGATCGTCGCCTTCAGCGTCTGCTCGTCGGCCTTGAGCCGCTGCAGCCGTTTGTTGAGCGCGACGCAATAGACGATCGTAACCAGCAGCAGCACTGCCACAAGTCCCTCGATCAGCATTCCAAGTCCGGTGCTCACGATGCCTCCACGCGTGCCGACGCCTGATCCTGGGTTTCGAACATCGCCAAGGTCGTTTTCGGCCGCCGCAACGACTTGGCTACGCGCACCGCAACGCGGTCGCCGACCCGGCCCATCCGGCCTTCGGTGAGGGTCACGTCGCCGGCGCGGACGGTGACGAAGGTGTCCGGCTTGATGCCCAGATCCAGGGTGTCGCCGACCTGCAGCGACATCAACCGGCGTAGCGGCAATTCGGCCTCGTACAGCACCGCTTCGACGGCAATCTCGGCCTGCCCGATCTCGGTGGCCAGGTGACCTTCCCAGATCGGATCGCGGCCGAACTTCTCGCCCATGAACATCTGCAACAGGACGTCGCGGATGGGCTCGATGGTGGCATAGGGCAACAGCAGCTCGACGTTGCCGCCGCGATCCTCCATGTCGATCCGCAACCGCACCAGGATGGCGGCGTTGGCGGGGCGCGAAATGGCGGCGAAGCGCGGGTTGGTCTCCAGCCGGTCGATATTGAACTTGACCGGCGACAGCGGCCGAAACGCCTGCTCGGCATCGGCCAGCACGACCTCGATCATGCGCTTGACGAGGCTCGTCTCGATGGTCGTGTAGGGCCGCCCCTCGATGCGGATCGCGGACTGCCCACGGCGTCCGCCGAGCAGCACGTCGATGATCGAGTAGATCAGGCTGGAGTCGACCGTGAAGAGGCCGAAATTGTCCCACTCCTCGGCCTTGAACACGGCAAGAATCGCCGGCAGCGGGATCGAGTTCAGGTAGTCGCCGAAGCGCACCGAGGTGATACGGTCGAGCGACACTTCGACGTTGTCGGAGGTGAAATTCCGCAACGAGGTCGTCATCAGCCGGACCAGCCGGTCGAAGACGATTTCGAGCATCGGCAGACGCTCGTAGGAGACCATCGCAGAATCGATGATGGCCCGAATGCCGGAATTCTCACTGAGCGTGAGGTCCGCCATGTTGAAGCCGAGCAGGCTGTCGATTTCCTCCTGATTGAGGATGCGCTCGGCGCCGCCCTTGCCGGCAGTGACGATGCCGCCGCCTTCATCGACCATGGCGGCCCATTCGGCCGCCATGTCTTCGCTCTCGCCGGAGCCGTTGGCGCCGGCTTCGGTGGGGCTGTGCGCCTCCGCCTCAAGGGCCAAGCCCCATTCGGCTGCCAGCGCGTCCTGATCGATATCGTTGGGCGGGGGCATGGTGGCCTACTGGACCACGATTTCTTTGAACAGAACGGCGTTGATGCGGCTGGGCGCGATGGCGACATTGACCCGCCGCGTCAGTTCTTCGCGTACCCTGAAGATGCCTGCGGAGCCCTCGAGGTCGGTCGGCCGCATTTCGCGCAGGAAGACCTGGAACGTGTCCATGACCCGCGGCAACACCGGCTGAATCTGCTGGACGAGGTTAGCGTCGGGAAGCTCCAGCACGACCTTGATCTTGAGATATTGAGTGCGCTCGGTGCCGGTGTTGGAGAGGTTCACCAGGACCTCGGGCATGTCGAAGAACGTCGGCGGCTTCGGCGCCGCCGTCGCGACCTTCTCTTCTTTCTTGCTCGGCCAGACGTAGTAGGCGCCGCCCGCAAGGCCGCCGAGAAGCAGCAGGCCGACCGATCCGACCAGCAGCAAACGGGTCAGCGAGAGCTTCGCCGGAGGCAGCGCCTCGTCGTCGCCCGCTTCGCTCTCCGCGGCTTTGCCGTTCGTTGCCATCGCAGTTCCGCGCCCTGCATAAGGGCGGCGCCCGGCCGGACGCGCCGGCCGGAAGATGCGTTGCCCGACGCCTTGACCCTAGGGTCTGATGGTTAACGAAAGCTTGCCGGAAGGGCCTATCCCGGCAAGTTTTGCCGGGCTTGTTTTTCCCCGACCCGCTTGCTCTCCGCAGCCCTTGCGCCTGTGTGACTCTCTCGGCCGGCGCATACGGAAGAACCGGGAAACATCGGAAACATCTGCGGCCCAGCGCTCTCTCCATTGCGTGAGGCGATCCGACACGCGCCGCGCCGCGCTTGGCACGTGCCCTGCACAGCACCGCTCGACCCGCAGCTTGGGAGAGCCGCGGATCGAGCGAGGTAGGGCGAAGCTTGGGAGAGCCGAGCCCTCACCGCACCAGGGGAGATGAACCGATGGAGAACACGCTTCTCGTCGGACTGTCGCGGCAGGAGGCATTGCGTCGCTCGCTCGACGTGATCTCCAACAATGTCGCCAACATGAACACGACCGGGTTCAAGGCCGACGGGCTCGTGCTCGAGGAGTTCACGATGCCCTCGGCGCGCGAAAGCTCCGGCGCGGGCGTCGGCCGGCGCATCAGCTACGTGACCGATCGCGCCACCTGGCACGATCATCGCCAGGGCGTGATCCAGCAGACCGGCAATCCGCTCGACGTGGCCATCGAGGATCGCGGCTTCCTGACCGTGCAAACTCCGCGCGGCGAACGCTACACCCGCAACGGCGCGCTGCAGATCAATGCCGCCGGCGAGCTGGTCACCTCGGAAGGCCTGCGCGTGCAGGGCGAGCAGGGTCCGATCACGCTGCAGCCGCAGGACCGCGCCATCATGATCGGCCGCGACGGCACCATCACGACCAGCGGCGGCAATCGCGGCCGGCTACGCGTGGTCGATTTCGCCCAACCGGGCCGGCTGCAGAAGGATGGTTCGACCCTGTTCCAAGCGCCGGCCGGCGTGGCGCCGCAGCCTTTGCCGCAGGCGCGAGTACAGCAGGGCGCGCTGGAGAAATCCAACGTGCAGCCGGTGGTCGAGATGACTCGGCTGATCGATGTCACCCGTACCTACTCGGCGATTGCGCAACTCGCCCAGTCGCAAAGCGACCTGCGGCGCAGCGCGATCGACAAGCTGGCCGACGTGCCGGCGTAAGCCCTCGGAAGGATCCAAAACATGCGCGCGTTGCACACCGCCGCGACCGGAATGATCGCCCAGGAACTCAACGTCCAGGTGATCTCCAACAACATCGCGAACATGCGCACGACCGGGTACAAGCGCCAGCGCGCCGAGTTCCAGGATCTGCTCTACGAGCACGTGCGCCGGGTCGGTAGCCAGACGTCCGACCAGGGCAACATCCTGCCGGCCGGCGTCGAGCTCGGCTCGGGCGTCAAGGCGGTCGGAACCCCGCGGGTGATGACGCAGGGCAACGTGCTGCCGACCGGCAAGGATTTCGACGTCGCGATCCGCGGTGATGGCTTCTTCCGCATCCAGCTGCCGGACGGCCGCACCACGTACACGCGCGACGGCTCGTTCCAGCTCGACGCGCAAGGCCGCATCGTCACCAATCAGGGCTACGTGGTGCAGCCCGGCATCACGCTGGCGCAGAACGCGCGCAGCATCACCATCAATGCGCAGGGTCAGGTGTCGGCCGTCAACGGAACCGA
>DASWSO010000003.1:0-4894 GCA_036402635.1 Xanthobacteraceae bacterium | reverse complement strand
CCCGACGTCATTCCGGGCGGCTCGCCGCGCAACCCGATGGGCGAAGCCGCGATGACGCTGAGCGGCGGCAGCTACGCCATCCACGGCACCAACGTGCCGCGCTCGATCGGCGGCTACGTCTCCTACGGCTGCATCCGCATGTACAACCACGATGTGCTCGACCTGTACCAACGGGTCGGCGTCGGAACCAGCGTGGTGGTGACGCGCTAAGCGCGGATCGAGCCCGCGCCTGACAGCCTCGCGGCGGCTCTCCGGAGCCGCCGTTTGCGTTTGCGCCGTGCCGATGGGTCGCGGCGGCGACCGTCTGCGTGCCGACCAGCCGCTGTGGCGCAGCGCGTTTCGCGCAACTGCGTCACTTCGTCGTGGCCGCGGGTGTTGAGAAACCCACGGCGCATTCCGACATCTTCCTCGGGCGGGCTTGCGTCTCGTGCAGGCGTCGCTTGAGGAGGTTTCGATGAACTATATGAAGACGGCCATCCTGCTGGCGGGCCTCACGGCTCTGTTCATGGCTGTCGGATTCCTGCTGGGCGGTCAGACCGGCATGTTGCTGGCGCTGGTATTCGCCGCCGGCATGAACCTGTTCGCCTACTGGAACGGCGACAAGCTGGTGCTGTCGTCGCAGGGCGCGCAGGAGGTCGACGAGCGCACCGCGCCGGAATTCGTCGGCCTGGTGCGCGGGCTGGCCCGCAATGCCGGGCTGCCGATGCCGCGCACCTACATCATCGACGAGGCGCAGCCGAATGCGTTCGCGACCGGGCGCAATCCGGAAAATTCCGCGGTCTGCGCCACCACCGGCCTGTTGAACACGCTGACCCGCGAGGAGGTCGCCGGCGTGATGGCGCACGAGCTCGCCCACATCAAGAACCGCGACACGCTGATCATGACGATCACCGCCACGATCGCGGGCGCGGTCTCGATGCTGGCGCAGTTCGGCATGTTCTTCGGCGGCAACCGCGACAACAATCACGGGCCCGGCGTGATCGGTTCGATCGCCATGATGCTGCTGGCGCCGATCGCCGCCATGATCGTGCAGATGGCGATCAGCCGCACGCGCGAATATGCGGCCGACCGCATGGGTGCGCAAATCCTCGGCCATCCGACCTGGCTCGCGTCCGCGCTCGCCAAGATCTCCAACGCCGCCGCGCAGGTGGAGAACCACCATGCGGAAGCCAATCCGGCGGTGGCGCACATGTATATCGTCAATCCGCTGACCGGCCGCGGCATGGACAATCTGTTCTCGACCCATCCGGCGACCGAGAACCGCATCGCCGCGCTGCAGCAGCTCGCGGCCGAACTGGGTGACACCGGTTACGCGGCGCCGCGCCATCCGGGCGCGCCGCGCACCGGCGGCGCCTGGGGCCAAACGCGACCGCGCGGGCCTTGGAGCGGCGCCGGCCGCGGCCCGTGGGGATAGCGGCGGTTGCAGCGTACAAAGGTAAGGCGCCCTTGCGGGCGCCTTTGCTTTTTTCCGCCGCGCATGGTGCGGACGAGCACATTGTCGCCGCATCGCGTCCTTACTCAGGAAAACCACAGGGTCACCCTGATTCCTCCAATATAGTCGCCATCGAAGAATGCGTCCGCGTCAGCTGCAGACGGAAGTGCCGGGGCTTGCGGCGCGACGGGTGTCTGCGGAAATTCTCGAGGCGGTGCTGCGGCACCGCCGATCGCTGGACGAACAGTTCGACGGCGATCATGCCCACCCGGGATTCGCGCCGCTGCCGGACCGCGACCGCGCGCTGGTGCGCATGCTCACCGGAACGGTGCTGCGCCGGCTCGGCACGCTGCGGCACCTGCTCGGCCTCTACCTCGCCCAAGGAATTCCGCAGGATGCGCCGCGCGCCGAATCGGCGCTGTTGCTCGGCGCCGCCCAGATCCTCTGGCTCGATGTCCCCGACCATGCGGCCGTCGACCTGTCGGTGCGGCTGGTGCAGGCCGACCGGCGCGCCGCCCGCTATCCGGGCCTGATCAATGCGGTGCTGCGGCGGGTGACGCGCGATGGTCCGGAGGACCTGCGCGCCGCCGAGTCCAAAGCGCTCGACACCCCCGAATGGCTGCTGTCGCGCTGGCAGAAGCATTTTGGCTCCGAAACCGCGCAGGCGATCGCGGCGTCACAGCGGCATCCGCCGCCGCTCGACGTCAGCGTCAAGGGCGACGCCGCCGAATGGGCCGCGCGGCTGCGCGGAAAAGTGCTGCCGACCGGCAGCGTGCGCACGGTGGCGCAAGGTGCGGTCACGCGGCTGCCCGGCTTCGACGAAGGCGGCTGGTGGGTGCAGGACGCCGCCGCCGCGCTGCCGGCCCGCTTCCTGGGCGACGTCAACGGACTGGCGGTGGCGGATATCTGCGCCGCTCCCGGCGGCAAGACGGTGCAGCTGGCGCTCGCCGGTGCCCGCGTCACCGCGATCGACCGCTCTGCCAACCGGCTCGGCTTCCTGCGCGAGAACCTGGCCCGGCTCGGACTGCGTGCCGACGTGGTGGAGGCGGACGCGACCGCGTGGGAGGGTGGGCCGTTCGATGCGGTGCTGCTCGACGCGCCTTGCCTCTCGACCGGCACGATCCGCCGTCACCCCGACATCGGCTGGCTCAAGCGCGAGGGCGATCTCGGCCCGCTGGTCGAACTGCAGCGCCGGCTGCTCGACCGCGCGGTCGAGCTCACCTGCCCGGGCGGGCTTCTGGTCTATTGCATCTGTTCGCTCGAACCGGAGGAGGGCGAGCAGCAGGTCGCGGCGCTGCTGGAACGGGATCCGCGCCTCGTGCGCGAGGCGATCCGTGTCGAGGAGGTCGCCGGCATGAACGAGCTGCTCTCCGCCGAGGGCGACCTGCGGACGCTGCCGTGCCACCTTCCCGACGAGGACCCGCGGCTGGCCGGACTCGACGGATTCTACGCGGCCCGGTTGCGCCGTCAGTGAATGCGGCAGTGGAACTGTTCGCTGAACGGTTGGCCGCGCTTTTCGGCTCCGATATCCTGCGCGTCCCGCGGGCCGCGCATTCCCGCCGCAGCAGAGAGGGTGGCCCGTCCATGTCCCGCGGGTTGATCGCGGAACGTGCTAGGCTCTCCCTCTTCGTGGTGCGCCGCGGGCTGCGGGCGCTGCGCGGTCGCGTTGCCGGGCACCGGCTGCTGCGCTGGCGCTTTGCCGCCACCGTCACCGACCGGCTGCTGATCGCGCCGCAGGACCTGCGGACCGCCGATCCGACTCGCGCCAGCGAGATCTATGCGGGGCGGTTCACCTTTGCCGGCAAGGTGGTGGTCTGCGACGGCCGTTCGCCGTTCTCGGTGCTGCCGCCGACCGCCGAGTGGGCAGAGGAGCTGGAAAGCTTCGGCTGGCTGCGGCACCTGCGCGCCGCCGAATCCAGCCTCACCCGCTCCAATGCCCGCGCCCTGGTGGAGGACTGGATCGCGTCTCGCCCGCAGACGCATACGATCGGCTGGCGGCCCGAGGTGGTCGGACACCGCCTGGTGGCGTGGCTGATGCACGCCCCGTTCATCCTCAATGAGGCCGATGCGCGCTTCTACAAACGGTTCCTGCGCAGCCTGGGCCGGCAGGTGCATTTCCTGCTGCGGATGACCCCTGCACTGCGGCCCGGCCTGCCGCGGCTGCAGGCCACCATCGCGCTCAATTACGCGGCGCTCTGCATGTCGGCGCGACCGCGGCTCGCGAGGGTCGCGGGGCGGCGGCTGAACGAGGAGCTGCAGCAGCAGATCCTACCGGACGGCGGCCATGTCAGCCGCAATCCCGGCGTCTTGCTCGACCTGCTGCTGGAGCTGCTGCCGCTGCGGCAGGCTTACGGCGCCCGCGACCTGCCGCCTCCCGCCGCGCTGATCAACGCGATCGACCGCATGATGCCGATGCTGCGGTTCTTCCGGCACGGCGACGGGGCGTTCGCGCATTTCAACGGCATGGGGCCGACGTCGCCCGACCTGCTGGCGACGGTGCTCGCCTATGACGACGCGCGCGGCCGCCCGGTCGAGAATGCCTCCCATTCGGGTTACCAGCGGCTCGAAGCGTCCGGCGTCGTGCTGCTGATGGATAGCGGCAGGCCGCCGCCGCTGGCGCTCAGCCAGGAAGCGCATGCCGGATGCCTCGCGTTCGAATTCTCCGCGCGCCGCCACCGCGTCGTGGTCGGTACCGGCCTGCCGTCCACCGGCCGTGACGCATGGCGGCATTTGGCACGGCGCACGCAGGCGCATTCAACCGTGACGGTGGCGGATACGTCGTCGTGCCGCTTTCTCGAGGCGCCGCGGCTGCAGCGGCTGATCGGCACGGTGGTGATGGCCGGGCCGACGCAGGTGCGGGTCGAACGCGAGCAGGAGCACGACCTCCTCAGGCTGCGCGCCTCCCATGACGGCTATGCGGCTCGGTTCGGAATACTGCATGAGCGCAGCGTCGCGCTGGCGAGCGACGGTAGTCGGATCGATGGCGAGGATGTCCTGCGGCCGGCACGCGGTGACTATTTCTCCCGCCGGGGCGAAGACGAGTTCGCCGTGCGGTTCCATCTCCACCCGGCCGTGCAGGCGAGCCGCCTGACGCACCGCAACGGTGCGATGCTGATGCTGCCGAATCGCGAGGTGTGGATCTTCGAGGCCCACGATCACAAGGCCGAACTGGAGGAGAGCGTGTACCTTGCCGGACCGCACGGCCCCCGCGCCACGGTGCAGCTGGTGATCCACGGTCACGCCCGCGACACCGCGCGGGTGCAATGGAGCTTCGTGCGCGCCGACCCGAACGAGACCGGCGCCAACCGGCCGCCCGAGGAGCCCGAACTGCCGCTCTGACGACCGGAAACGGTGTCCTACCGGGTCAACAGTTCGCCGATGCCAATCGCGATGACGATGACGATCACGAACAGCGCGAAGAAGATCGCGAACAGGATCTTGGCGACGCGCCCCGCCGCGGTC
>DASWSO010000002.1:0-4426 GCA_036402635.1 Xanthobacteraceae bacterium | reverse complement strand
ATCAGCTCATGAAATGAAAATTTCGTTCGTTCGGCCGCGGTATTAATCCGCTAAGCCACGCTAGCATCGGCAGATTCGGGCCAGAATACACGCCCAGGGTGCGGCTGGTAGTATTCCCGAAACCTTTGAAGACCGGCGGACCCGGCCGATCAGGCGAAGCCGACGATCTTCAGGTGGTCGGCGTCGAACAGCGGGGCCCGGATGGTGGTCGCCGTCTCGGCCACGAAGCCGTCGACCATGCGCTTGGCCTGATCGCGCTCGGCGCGGCCCCAGCGCGGGAATTCGCCCGCCAGCGCGGTGCGGAACTCGTCCTCGGCGAACGTGGCCGCCTCCAGCGACAGCTCGTCCGCGTCAGTTCCGGCGGCGCGGCGCGCGAGAGCGCTGACCAGGGCGAGAGAGACGAGCCACCCGGTATGGACCAGGGCGGCGCCATGCGACATCGCGGCCGGGGCGGCGGCGCGCAGCGCCGCATGGGTGCGGGCGGCGCCGAGATCCGAAAACAGGTCCGCCACCGTGTCGCGGGTGGCGGGGGAGAAGAAGCTGCGCCCCAGGTGGGCCAGCAGCGCCTCGGTCGGACCCTCGAAGATGCGCAGGATGCGGGCGTCGCGATACATCCGCGCCACCAGCATCTCCTCCTCGTATCCGCGCCCGCCGAGAAACTGCAGGCATTGATCGACGATCCGGTTGCTCCACTCGGAGGACAGCACCTTCAGCACCGACGTCAAATAGGGCGCGTCGGCATCGAACTCGGTGGTGTTCTCGCAGACGTATTGCAGCAGCTGCCGGATCAGCGTGCGGCGCATGATCATCTGCGCGATCGCCCGCTCCACGTGGCTGTTCTCCATCAGCCGCGACTTGGAGAGCTGGCGCGACTGCGCATAGGCCACGGCGATCTGGATCGCCCGATCCATGGCGCCGAGACCCATGGAGGCGACCCCGACGCGAGCTTGGCTCATGCGACGGGCGGCCAGCGACCAGCCGTCCTGGCCGAGCGACAGCACGGCGCTCTCGGGCACCAGCACGTCGGAGAAGTCGAGCGAGTTCTGCACGACGCCACGCAGGCCGAGGGTGCGATGCTCGTGCGTGATGCGGAAGCCGGGCGCACTCGGATCGACCAGCAGGCCCATGAACTCGCCGCGCCGCGCCGCCTGGGTCGAGCGGGCGAAGCAGACGATCCAGCGGGCCCACTCGCCGAGGCCGATCCAGATCTTGCGGCCGTTGAGCCGATAGTGGCCGTTCTCGCGGGTCGCGCTGGCGGCGATCCGCTTGGGTGCCGAGCCGGCCCCGGGCTCCGTCATCGCGAAGGCGCAAAGCCCGTCGCCGCGGGTGGCGGCAGCCATGATCGTGTCGTGCGAAGGCAGGTGCAGCGCCTGCTCGATGCACGGCAGCGCCAGCATATTGTGGATCACCAGCGTCGAGGCGGTCGAGATGTCGAACGAGGCGGTCGCCGAGATGATCGCGCAGGCGTCGGTCAGCGGCAGGCCGAGGCCGCCATGGCGCTTGGCGGCGGTCAGGCCGAACAGGCCGCGGCGGGCCAAGACGCCGAACAGGGTAGGGGGGAAGTGCCGGCGCTCGTCCGCATCGCGGAAGTTCAGGGTGGCCAGGTCGCTGACCACGCGGGCTCGGAGCACCTGTCCCGCAGTCCGCCGGTCGGCGACGGTCGCCACGCTCGCGCGGGTCAGATCGTCCATGACCCCGTACGCCCCACGCTACTCAACCGCGCTTGCCGCACCACGACCCCCGCCATTCCCTGGCAGTGTGTGACCCTATTCGTTAAACTTTACAGAAAGTCGGCTGGATAGCAATCGCAAGTGGCGCCGTTCTATCGGCGGTTGTGCAAAGTCGGTTAGAAATCTCTTAATATATGCAGCCGCCGGTTGTGGCAGCTTAAGGCAGGATGATCGGCTCCAGCGGCGAGCGGCCGCGAACCAGATCCGAGGCGCGATCCGCGATCATCAGCGTCGACGCATTCAGGTTGGCGGAGATCATCCGCGGCATGACGGAGGCGTCGATCACCCGCAAGGCCTCCAGCCCGCGCACGCGCAGCGCGTCGTCGACGACGGCGAGCGGGTCGGAGGCCGGCCCCATCCGGCAGGTGCCGCCGGCATGGAAGGTGGTCTGTCCGCGTTGCGTGGCGGCGTCCAAAAACTCGTCGTCGCTCTGCACGGCGGGCCCGGGAAAGTCCTCGTACGCGTAGTAGGGCGCCAGCGGCTCTGACGCGAGCAGCCGCCGCGCCAGCCGCATCCCGGCGACCACCACCCGCCGATCCGTCTCCTCCGTCAGGTAGTTGGTCTGGATCAGGGGCGGCTCGAACGGATCGGACGAGCGCGCCCGCACATGGCCGCGGCTCTCCGGCCGCTGCTGCCAGGCCGCGCAGGTCATGCCCGGCTCGCCTTCGAGCTTGCCCTGCTCGCCCTCCTTGTAGCTCGCCGGCGTGAAGGTGAGCTGCAGGTCGGAGCTCTCCGCCGTCTCGCCGGAGTGCCAGAAGCAGTACACGAGGGTCGGACTGAGCGACAGAATGCCCTTGCGCAGGAAGGCCCATTTGGCGACCTCGCCGACGAGGCGAAGGCCGCGCGCCTGCTCGTTGATGGTGGTGGCGTTCTTCACGCGCACCACCGTGCGCGGCGCGTAATGGTCCTGCAGTCCCTCGCCGACGCCGGCGAGCGCATGCCGCACCGGGATGCCGAGGCGCTGCAGCAGCGGCGCCGGCCCGATGCCGGAGAGCTGCAGCAGCTGCGGGGAATTGTAGGCGCCGCCGGCGAGGATGACTTCGCGCCGCGCCTGCACCTCGATCTCGCGTCCGCGCCGGCCGCCGGGCCGATACCGCACCCCGGTGGCGCGCCTGCCCTCGAGCACGATCGCGGTCGCGTGCGCGTTGGTGCGCACCGCGAGGTTCGGCCGCTGCATCGCGGGACGCAAAAACGCGGTGGCGGCGCTGACGCGGCGGCCGTTGTAGATCGTGCGCTGCGCGTAGGCGACGCCTTCCTGGGTGCCGGCATTGTAATCGGGATTGCGCGGGATACCGAGGCTCTCGGCGCCGGCGATGAAGGCCTCGCAGAGCGGGTGCTTCCAGTCGATGTCGGTGACGGCGAGCGCGCCCTCGCGGCCGCGGAAGCTCGCATCGCCGACGCCGATGCGGCGCTCCATGCGCTTGAAATACGGAAGCACGTCGGCATAACCCCAGCCGCGATTGCCGAGCTGCGCCCAGGTGTCGAAGTCGAGCCGCTGGCCGCGATTGTAGATGCTGCCGTTGATCGAGCTCGATCCGCCCAGCGTCTTGCCGCGCGGCGCGAAGATGCGGCGGCCGGCGGTGTAGGGTCCGGGCTCCTGCTCGTAGCACCAGTTCACGCGGCGGTCGTAGAAGGTCTTGATGAAGCCGGCCGGGATGTGGATGTACGGGTTCCAGTCCCGCGGCCCCGCCTCCAAGACGCAGACGCTCACGTCCGCATCCTCGCTCAGCCGGTTGGCGAGGACGCAGCCGGCGGAGCCGGCACCGACGATGACGTAGTCGAACGTGTCCATTCTGAAGGCGAGTGTAGCAGTTGAGGGACGCCGGCCAAGGCCGCGCACTGCTGCGCTGCAGCGCGCAGTTGACACCCTGCGGGCCCTGCGTACAGGGTCGCGCGCCCGCCAACTCACGCAGCAAATAATCGGAACGAAGCACCCGCATGGCACTGCAGATCGGAATTATGGACGGCGACGACATCGGCCTCGAAGTCGTGCCGGAATGCGTGAAAGTGATGAAGGCGGGCGCGGCGCGCAGCGGGCTCGCGATCGAGTGGGTGCCGCTGCCGCTCGGCAAGCGCGGCCACGAGCAGCACGGCAACACGCTGCCGGCGGTCACCGAGGCGCGGCTGCGCGAGCTCGACGGCTGGATCATGGGGCCGATCGGCCACGCCGCCTATCCGCGCGGCGACGCCACCTGGGTGATGCCGCCGATCCGCAAGAAGTTCGAGCTGTTCGCCGCGTTGCGGCCGGCGCGCTCGCATCCGAGCCTGCCGTCGGTGCACAAGGACGTCGACATCGCGTTCTTCCGCGAGCTCACCGAGGGCATGCTGTACTCCGAGACGGTGATCGCCGGTTCCGGCGAGTTCCGTCCCAACGACGACATCACGGTGGCGATGCGGGTGATCACCCGCAAGGGCTCGCAGCGGGTGGCGCGCGAGGCCTTTGAGTTCGCCCGCACGCGGCCGCGCAAGAAGGTCACCGCCGCGCACAAGGAGCCGGTCTACCGGCTCGCCTGCGGCATGTTTGCGGAGGAATGCCGCAAGGTCGCGAAAGAATATCCGGACGTGAAGTTCGAAGAGGCGATGATCGACACGATCTCGATGAAGCTGGTGATGGCGCCGCAGCAGTACGACGTGGTGGTCACCACCAACCAGTTCGGCGACATCCTCACCGACATCGGCGCCGGGCTGGTCGGCGG
>DASWSO010000001.1:0-6177 GCA_036402635.1 Xanthobacteraceae bacterium | reverse complement strand
ATGCCGGTCGGCGCGCCGACCTTCGCCGAAGGGCTGCGGATGGGCGCGGAAGTCTTCCACACGCTCAAGAAGGCGCTGCACGACGCCGGCCATAATACCAATGTGGGCGACGAGGGCGGCTTCGCGCCGAACCTGCCGTCGGCCGACGCGGCGCTCGGCTTCGTCATGAAGGCGATCGAGGCGGCCGGCTACAAGCCGGGCGAGGACATCATGCTGGCGCTCGACCCCGCCTCAACCGAATTCTTCAAGAACGGCGCCTACGTCTATGAGGGCGAAGGAAAAACCAGGTCGATCGAGGAGCAGGCCAAGTACCTCGCCGAACTGGTCTCCCGCTACCCCATCGTCTCCATCGAGGACGGCATGGCGGAGGACGATTTCGAGGGCTGGAAGCTGCTGACCGATCTGATCGGCGACAGGTGCCAGCTGGTCGGCGACGACCTGTTCGTGACCAATGTCGAGCGGCTCGCCGACGGCATCAGGCGTGGGCTCGGCAACTCGATTCTGGTCAAGGTCAATCAGATCGGCTCGTTGACCGAGGCGCTCGCCGCCGTCGAAATGGCCCACAAGGCGGGATACACCGCCGTGATGTCGCACCGGTCCGGCGAGACCGAGGATTCCACCATCGCCGACCTGGCGGTCGCCACCAATTGCGGGCAGATCAAGACCGGCTCGCTCGCCCGCTCCGACCGTACGGCCAAGTACAACCAGCTGCTGCGGATCGAAGAGGAGCTGGGACCGCAGGCCCGCTATGCCGGCCGGGCGGCCTTGCGCGCGCTGCGCGGCTGAGACACCCGCCCGCTTGCCTTAACGGCAGGCCTGCCGCAAAAGCATTGCGCCACTGAGCGCGCGATCCCGAGGAGTGGGAATGGTCGATTTCGCCGAGGCCCGGCGGATGATGGTCGATGGCCAGATCCGTACCAACGACGTGACCGATACCCGCATCCTGGTCGCGTTCGGCGAGATTCCGCGCGAGCGGTTCGTCCCTCCCCAGCTCGCCGAACTTGCCTATCTCGATAAGGACCTGAGGATCGCCGAGGGCCCGCAGCCCCGCTACCTGCTCAAGCCCATGGTGCTGGCGCGGCTGATCCAGGCGCTCGATCTCGGCGCGCGCGACAAGGTGCTCGATGTCGCCTGCGGCACCGGTTATTCCAGCGCCATCATGGCGAAGCTGGCGGGTCAGGTGGTCGGGCTCGATTCCGATGCGGCGCTGACGGAAAGCGCGGCGCGCGTGCTGCGGGAGCTTGGCATCGCCAACGCCTCGTTCACGACCGGCCCTTTGCCGGCGGGCGCGCCTGCGGAGGCGCCGTACGAAGCCATCCTGATCAACGGCCTGGTGGAGCGGCCGTCGGAGACGATCCTCGACCAGTTGCGCGACGGCGGACGGCTGGTCTGCGTCGTCCGGCACGGGCCGATCGGCCGCGCCACCCTCTACCGCTCGGTCGGCGGCGATGTCAGCGGGCGCGCGCTGTTCGACGCCGCCGCGCCCCTGTTGCCTGAATTCACCGCACCTCCCGCCTTCGTGTTCTAGCGCCAGCGCTTGCCGTAAGCCGCGGAATCACAAGGTGATTCGCGGCGCTGCGGTCTATGTCCGTGGTGCGACCGTCAAGTGTGGCGCGAAGTCGCCACGGCCAATCTTTTCAGTGTGGGACGGTGCTGAAGGGTTCTAGCCGTGTAAACAAAAGCTTAATGATGATTCTCCGGCGGTCAGGAAACGCGCGTGGGCACGTGTGTTCCAGCCGTCGGCTTGATGCGAGGCGCAGATGACGAGCCGTACGGGGAGGGCACTGTCGGTCGCCCTCACGCTTGCCGCAGCCGCGGCGATCGTGATGCCCCTGTGCGCAAACGCCGAGACCATGAACTCGGCGCTGGTCCAGGCCTACCGCAACAATCCGCAGCTCAACGCTCAGAGGGCGAACGCGCGCTCTATGGACGAGAACGTTCCGCGCGCGCTCTCCGGCTACCGCCCGACCGTTAATGCGACCGCCGACGTCGGATATCAGCACACCGACACGACCACGACCACGACCGGGCGGGTGATCGGCGACATCGTTCCGCGCGGGGTCGGCGTCACCGCGACGCAGACGTTGTTCAACGGCTTACGCACCGGAAACAGCGTGCGGCAGGCGGAGCAGAACGTGTTCGCGGGCCGCGAGGGCCTGCGCGTGATCGAGCAGTCCGTGCTGCTGGACGCGGCGACCTTCTACATGAATGTGTTGCGCGATACCGCCATCCTGGATCTGAGCCGGCGCAACGTCGAGGTGCTGGAGGAGCAACTGCGGCAGACGCGCGACCGCTTCAACGTCGGGGAAGTAACGCGAACCGACGTCGCGCAGGCCGAGGCGCGCTTGGCAGCAGCGCGCTCGCAAGTGCTGGTGGCCGAGTCAAATTTGATCACCTCGCGCGCCAACTATCGACGCGTGATCGGAGTCGAGCCGGTGGCGCTCGCCGCCGGCACCCCGGTCGACCGGCTTTCTCCCAGCACGCTCGCCGGAGCGGTGGCGCGCGGCACGGCCGAAAATCCCAACGTGACTGCGGCGATGTACGGCATCGACGTGCAGTTGCTGCAGGTGAAGATCAACGAAGGCGCGCTCTATCCGACCGTCACGCTGCAGGGCAACGTGACTCAGCGCTACGGAACCAGCGTGGTCACCAGCCAGGCGTTCAGCGCGTCGGTGGTGGGGCTGGTCAGCATCCCGATCTATCAGGGCGGGCAGGAATACGCGCTGATTCGGCAGTCCAAGGAAACGCTGGCGCAGCAGCGGCTGATCATGGAGCAGCAGCGCGACCTGGTGCGGCAGACGGTGCAAGCGGGATGGGGCGACCTGCTGGCCCGCAAGGCGCAGATCCAGTCGTCGCAGGCGCAGGTCGCGGCCGCCGAGATCGCGCTCAACGGCGTGCGCGAGGAGGCGCGGGTCGGACAACGCACCACGCTCGACGTCCTCAACGCCCAGCAGGAACTGGTGAACGCGCGCGTGGCCTTGGTCACGGCCCAACGTGATCGCGTGGTCGCGTCTTACGCGCTGCTCGCTGCCACCGGCCGGCTGTCGCCGCAGACGCTGGGGCTGGGCGTCGAGACCTACGATCCCCGCATCCACTATCACCAGATTCGCGATGCCTGGATCGGCGTGCGGACGCCCGACGGTCAATAATCCCGCGCCGCCGAAGATGTCGTGGACGATCGCTGCGCTTGTTAAGCATTGCTTAACCGCAAACCTTTGACATGCGATACTTGACTGCGTACGTGGCGGCAGACGCGCCCGACGTGATTCGCTCTTCGTTGCTTGCGGCAGAGCCGTGTTCGGTCTGATGAGGTCGAGGCGATGAGCCAGGCGGCGAAGGCGCAAGAACCTTCGATGGAGGAAATCCTCGCCTCGATCCGGCGCATCATCGCCGATGACGAGGGCGTAAAGCCTCCGCAGAAGCCTCCCGCTCCCCTTGCTGCGCCTCCGGCATCCGCAGCCGTTGCGGCGCCGCCTTCGCCGCTGGCGCGCGCTCCGCTGCAGGCGGTCCCGCCGCCCGAACCCGGCGCCATGAGCCAAGCCGACATCGATTCAATGTTGGCCGATTTCGATCGGCCCGAGGAGCCCGAGCCCGTTGAAGCACCACCCGCCGCCCCGCCGGACGACGATATCGACGTGCTCGAACTGACCGAGGCCATGGAGGCAAGGCCCGCGGGCCTGGAGAGCTTCCGCACGATCGACGCCAAGCCGGACGTGATGTTCAACGAAATGGAGCCGCCGCCGCCGCGCGCGGAGCCGCGCGCTCGCGACCTGCCGGAACGGATGCTGCTGTCGGATCACGCCACCGCCTCGGTTGCCTCGGCGTTCGGGAGCCTCGCCCATACCGTGCTGGCGCAGAACGCGCGCACCCTCGACGACCTGGTCAAGGATATGCTGCGGCCGATGCTCAAGGCCTGGCTCGACGACAACCTTCCCACCATCGTCGAACGGCTGGTGCGCGCCGAGATCGAGCGGGTTTCGCGCGGCCGTTGAGGCTTTAGGCGCGGCGCGCCGCCAATCGGCGCGAAATCCACACCGACAGCACCGCCACCATCGCAGCCGCGATCACGAATACCGGCGGCGCGCCGGCGCGGTCCACCACTTCTGCGGCGAGCGGAACCGCCACGATCTGTCCGAAATAAATCGACGAGGCGAAGATCGCCAGCGAAGTCCCGCGCGCGTCCGGCGCCATCTGGGTGGCATGGGTCTGCATGGTGTTGTGCAGCATGTAGAAGCCGAGCCCGAGCCCGGTCACGGCGACCGGCGCCAGCCACCAGACCGGCGTCACGGCGAGCCCGACGTAAGACGCGCTCATCAGCATGCCGCCATAGAGCGCCAGCCCGGGTTGCCCGAAGCGCGCCACCAGCCGGCGCACCAGCGCCGCATAGATCAGCCCGCCAAGTCCGAAGGTTGCCACCACAACGCCGACCAGCGTGAAGTTCAGCCCGAAGCGGACGTGCAGGTCGGCGCCGACGAAGGCAAACACGCCATAGGCGAGGCCCGCCTCGATCATCACGCAGAACAGGATGGTGCGGGCCCAGGGGTCGCCCAGCACCAGCTTGTAATCGGTGAGCAGGCTGCGGCCCTGCAGATGCGGCCGCGGACTGTCGCGGGTCAGCGGATTGGTGGCGAGCTCGTACAGCAGCGCGATGCAGACGAGCGCGAACAGGCCGGCCAGCACCACGAACACGCCGCGCCAGCCGAACAGGTCGCCAAGAATGCCCCCGGCGGCCTGCCCGAACAGCTGCCCGGCGATCTGCCCCGACAGATAGCGGCCGAGCACCGCCTGCCGGCGCTCATAGGGGATGACGTCGCCAACAAAAGCCATCGACAGCGGGACGATCCACGCCGCCGCGGCGCCCGAGGCAAGCCGCGCCGCCGCCAGCGTGCCGAGGGTTTTCGCCAGCGCGCACAGGACCACGGCGAGCGCGCACAGCCCGCAAGCCAGCGTGACGGTGCGGAACTTGCCGAAGCGGTCGCCGAGCGGGCCGACGATCAGCTGCACGCCGCCGTGGGTGACGGCGTAGGCCGTCACCACGATCGAGGCGGTGCCGACGGTGGTGCCCACGTCGGCGGCGATCTGCGGTAGCAGGGAGTCGGTGACCCGCACCATGGATTGGCTGGCGAACGATGCGAGCGCCAGCAGCAGGATCGGCCGCGTCAGCGCTGGCGGGGATGCCGGGGCAGGGGAGGAGGCCAAAGCCACTCACGTCGTTGCCGGGGGCGCGCCGGCAATCCATCTATGGGCTTCATGCTTTTCGGTGCAGATGCCGGGCCCGGTCAAGGCCGCGTTGACAGCGGCGCGTCCGGCGGGGCCTTGTACGGCGCTTTTGTTGGAACCGTTAGAACGATGATCGAAAAGAACTATCAGCCGGGCGAGGTCGAAGGGCGCATCTATGCGGCCTGGGAAGAGGCGGGGGCATTCCGCGCCGGCCGCCCGGAACGGCGCGAGGCCGAGCCGTTCAGCATCGTGATCCCGCCGCCGAACGTCACCGGCTCGCTGCATATGGGGCATGCGCTCAACAACACGCTGCAGGATATCCTGGCGCGGTTCGAGCGCATGCGCGGCAAGGACGTGCTGTGGCAGCCCGGCATGGACCATGCCGGCATCGCGACCCAGATGGTGGTCGAGCGTCAGCTGATGGAAGCGCAGCAGCCCGGCCGCCGGGCGATGGGCCGCGAGGCCTTCATCGCGCGCATCTGGGAGTGGAAGCAGGAGTCCGGCGGCACCATCCTGCGCCAGCTCAAGCGGCTCGGCGCCTCGCTCGACTGGTCGCGCGAGCGCTTCACGATGGACGAAGGACTTTCGCGGGCGGTCGCGAAAGTGTTCGTCGAGCTTTATCGCGCCGGGCTGATCTACAAGGACAAGCGGCTGGTCAACTGGGACCCGAAGCTGCTGACGGCCATTTCAGACCTCGAAGTCCAACAGGTCGAGGTGAAGGGCCATCTCTGGCACATCAAGTATCCGGTCGACGGCACTGACGGCGAATACATTATCGTCGCGACGACCCGTCCGGAGACGCTGCTGGGCGATACCGCGGTGGCGGTGCATCCGGAGAATGAGCGGCTCAAGCACCTGATCGGCAAGCATGCCGTGCTGCCGCTGGTCGGCCGCCGTATTCCGATCGTGGCGGACGACTACGCCGATCCGGAGAAGGGCACCGGCGCGGTCAAGATC